>NZ_QTNH01000016.1:0-122421 GCF_003603515.1 Bacteroides sp. AM32-11AC
CTGATACGAAGTTAACCATATTACAGAGGGGAAACTAATGTTAATATCTCATTATTAAATACTGGAATGGAGAGATGGCTGTATTTCAACTATACACTACTTAGCCATTATAAAAGATAAAGAGGTTAATGGAGAGACCCATTTAACTCCATGTATGGACTAATAAACCTTTTAGAGAGGATATTTCAATTATAAGCCCCTATTACAGAAATGTTGAATTAAACTTTACTGTTATTTCCGTTATAATGACAGCTTGTCTGCTGATATATTTTGGAGCATGGTTATTAATCATTTACCAAAGTTGAGAAGTGAAGTGATAATATTATTAAATACATAATGAGATTGTAAACTTATTTATTAACTAATCTTGATTTAATACTTTAGTTAAACCAATAGTTAAACCAAATATTAAGTATTAGTAAGTAGCATTAGATAAATTATTGATTTATAGATTAATATAAGCTCGAATGGTGGCCCGGCGAGAAGGACTTAAAATCCTTTGGCCATTGCGGCTGTGCGGGTTCAAGTCCCGCTTCGAGTACTCGATTAAGCTCTGTGAATCATTGATTTGCAGAGCTTTTTCTTTATAAGCTCTTGATATGAAAGACCGTTTCTCTATAGCGAACAAAGTGTTTCCCTTAATAGAACAAGTTGTTTCATTATGGCGAACACTTTGTTTCCCTTAACAAAACATTTCGTTTCATCATATGAAAACAAACTGTTTTTCCTTATTGGAACAAACTGTTTCTCTATACTTGAACAAAGTGTTCATCGCTGTGAACTAACAAACTAACTATAATACTATAGTAGATGATATGCGCGTGGCACTTACTAATATGTGCTTGCAGATGAAATAAAAGAATCTATATAAATAGCCTCCTCTTTATTGTTCAGAACAGCTTGGGGCGTTTGTTATTGAACCGATAGCCGATACCCAACATCAGATAATTGGGCTCATGAAATTCCCGGAGGTTATATCCTATATGGAGATACGAATTGCGTGTTACGTCTATTTTCAGGGCAAGAATCTGATAGAAAGACTTCATGTCACCGCCGCCGTGCAGAACATTGGCTCCCAGACCGATACCTACCGTGAAGTAAGGCATGACAAATTCTCCGCGGGCGGATAAGCCCAATGCCATCTGCTTCTTGGCGGGCGGAGTATAGAAGCCGTTCTCTTCCTCGTACGATTCTTTCATGTTCGCACTGTGGTCGTATACGCCGTCCAACGCCACACCGGCGCGGAATTTATAGCCGAAGTTGTACATGGGTGCAAAGCTGAAACCGAACACGTTGTAAGTGCCGGGTGCGGGTACCTGGCCACTACTGCCCTCATGGGCCACTGCTTTCTTTCGCCAGGAGCCGAACAAAGTCAAGTCGTAGCTGACGTGGCGGGGGAATGGAGGAACGATAGGGCGTTGCCATGATTGGGCGAGCTCATCCGCTCTGCGGTTAAAGTTATATACCAATCCCACTTTGCAGTCCACCGTGTTCAGACCGGAGTTGGGATATTGGGTATTTCCGTTGGAAAAGTGGCTTCCGGTAGTTCCTATCATCAGGTCGAACTTGGGGGAGAGTGCCCACTTTAAGTAGAGGTTCACATTGAGATAGGCATTCACTTTCGAGCCGATAATCTGGTTCTCCGGGTTGTCATATTCATCGTAGGGTTTCCAGCCGAACGATGCGCCGAAGTTCCATTCATAGTTCAAGGATATGCGGGGGCTGAATTGGGCGATGCGTCCCCCTTGAAACAGATAGACCGCCAGCGGGTTGCCCAGCTCTTCCGGATTGCCGAAGTTGAAATAGCCGACTCCAATCCCTTGATAGGCTCCTATATAAGCCTGGTCGGCAACGGTGTGGGGACGGAGCTGGAAGGAGTATTTCAGATGGCCGGCATAGGCATTTTTCATGGCCTTGTATTGGTGGTTGGAGTACTCCAGAAAAGGGCTGGTCTGAAAAATATAGCCAGCACGCCCTTCTACGCCTAATCTGTGGATGAAGCGCTGTGAGAAAGGGAGTGTATCCCGTTTGTATTCCGAATGACTATCGGATGTCCATTGTTGGGCGTATATTGTATCAGACAAGAAAAGTATCGCTCCTAAGAAAGCCAGTATTTTCCATATCTGCGTTCTATTTTTCATATGCCGTGTCGGTCTTTCTTGTTTATAAATGTTCCAAGTGAAGTTTAATTTCGTGCAAATATAGTTTTTTTCTCCTTTTGGTATTCACAATGAGACAACTATTTGTAAAAAGAGGGGGTAAAACGGAAATCGTCAATAGAATGGCCGACTTCGGTTTTATCCCCTCCTTATTCATTCACCCGGATGTTGTCTTATGATTCAGATGCTGGGTGGCGAGTGTTATTTCCGGTCGTTCTCCCGGATTTCCACACGGCGGATTTTCCCGCTGATGGTTTTGGGGAGCTCATCAACAAATTCGATGACACGCGGGTATTTGTAGGGAGCCGTCACTTTCTTCACATGGTTCTGCAACTCCTTGACAAGCTCTTCTCCGGCGCGTGCCTTGTACTCTTTTGCCAACACAATCGTAGCTTTTACCACTTGGCCGCGGATTTCATCAGGCACACCGGTAATGGCACATTCTACTACGGCTGGGTGGGTCATCAATGCACTTTCCACTTCGAACGGGCCGATGCGGTAGCCGCTACTTTTGATGACGTCGTCGGCGCGGCCCACGAACCAGAGGTAGCCGTCTTCGTCCTTCCAGGCTACATCTCCCGTGTAGTAAATGCCGTTGTTCCATGCCTCGTGGGTACGGTTGGCATCGCGGTAGTATTCCTTGAACAATCCCAGCGGTTTGCCTTTGTCGGTACGGATTACAATCTGTCCCTGTTCACCGGCTTCCACGGAACGTCCTTCGTGGTCTATCAGGTCTACATCGTATTGCGGATTGGGCAATCCCATGCTGCCGGGTTTCGGTTCCATCCACGGCATGGTGGCAACGGTAAGGGTCGTTTCGGTCTGTCCGAAGCCCTCCATCAGCTTGATGCCCGTTAACTTCTTGAAGGTCTCGAATACAGCGGGGTTCAATGCTTCTCCGGCGATGGTGCAGTATTCCAGACTGGATAGGTCGTACTTCGTGAGGTCTTCGTGAATGAGGAACCGGAAGATGGTGGGCGGTGCACAAAGCGACGTGACGTGATAATCTTGTATCTTCTCCAGTATGGCTGCGGGAGTGAACTTCTCGTGGTCGTATACAAATACGTTGGCACCGGCAATCCATTGTCCGTAGAGCTTGCCCCACACGGCTTTTCCCCAACCGGTGTCGGCAATGGTGAGGTGTAGGCTGCTCTCTTTCAGATTGTGCCAGAAGCTGCCGGTGACGATATGTCCCAACGGATAGGTGAAGTCGTGGGCCACCATTTTAGGCTCTCCGGTAGTACCGCTGGTGAAGTACATCAGGGAGATGTCATCGTTCGTGTTCGGATGTTCCGGTTTCACGAAAGGAGCGGCGGCCTCGATACCTTTGTGGAAGTCTTCGAATCCTTCGGGAGCTTCCGGCCCGACGCTTACGAGGCGTTTCACAGAAGGAGACTCTGGCATAGCTGCCGTGATATGGTCGGTGATGACGCTTTCGCCGGCACAGACTATCATTTTAATGTCTGCGGCGTTGCAGCGGTATACGATGTCTTTCTTCGTCAGCAGGTGGGTGGCGGGAATCACCACTGCACCGAGTTTGTGCAGTGCCACAATGCTGAACCAGAATTCATAACGGCGTTTCAGTATCAGCATCACCATGTCTCCGTGCCCGATGCCGAGGCTTTGGAAATAGGAAGCCGTCATGTCTGTGTACCGTTTCATGTCGGCAAAGGTAAACTGCCGGCATTCGCCCTGGTCATTGGTCCACAACAGTGCGGGTTTGTCGGGCTGCTCGGCTGCCCAGGCATCCACTACGTCGTAGCCGAAGTTGAAATTCTCCGGTACGTTTATCTTCAAGTTCTTGATGAAGTCCTCCTGTGAGGTGAAGGATGTTTGAGATAAAAATCTTTCTACCATAACTTTATTACATGATTACTGCCAGGAATTTTACAGTCTTTCCGTCAAGCGCCTTCATGCCGTGCGGCAGTTTGGAGTTGAAGTATAGACTGTCTCCTTCGTTTAAGATTAAGTCTTTGCCGTCGATGCTGACCATCATACGGCCTTCCAGTACGAGGTTGAACTCCTGACCGGTATGGCTGTTGTAATGTATCGGCTCGCTGTCCGGTTTCGGTTCTACGGTCACGATGAACGGGTCTGCCGTGCGGTTGATGAAACCGGCTGCCAGTGATTGGTATTTATATGCCTTGGTACGTTCTATACTGGTTCCTTTTCCGGCACGTGTCAGGAAGTAGGAGCTCATTTTGGGCTCTTGCCCAAACATCAGTGCGTCCAGTGATATGCCGTAGTGCCGTGCTATCTTCTGCAGCATGCTGACCGAGATGTCGAATTCTCCGGTTTCGGCCAGGCGGTACTCTTCTGCAGAGATGTCGCAGTCGCGGGCGATATCGTCGGCAGTCAGTTCCAATACGTCACGCAGTCCGCGCAGGCGTTCGGCTATTTGTCTGATTTGTTCGTCCATAATTATATTTTTTTAATGGGTTGTTATTAAAGTGTGGCAATGTGCCAATAGGCTGCACAATGTTTAATTATACCGTAGCTCATAGGCATATCGGGACATCGTTACATTAGCACATTAAATATCATTTACTCGCTTTGATGGCTTTAATCACAGTGGAGGTGAATCCTTCATGTTCCAGCTCGTTGATTCCCTTGATGGTAATTCCTCCGGGGGTACACACCTTGTCAATCTCAACACTGGGGTGCGTGTCGTTGTTCAGAATCAGCTCGGCTGCCCCTTTCACGGATTGTGCCACCATGCGCATGCCGTCTTTGGGATAGATACCCATTTCAACGCCGGCCTGCATGGCTGCCTGGATATACTTAAGCACGTAGGCGATGCCGCAGGAAGTCATGGCAGTGGTTGCCGCAATCTTTTCTTCGGGAATGAGCATGGCGAGTCCCATCTGGTTGAAAATGTCCAGCATCAGTTGCTCCTGCTCCTTGGTGGCATTGCGGCTGGCGATGAGTGTCATGCTTTCCATCTCGCTGATGGCGGTATTGGGAATAAGACGGAACATGGTCATTTCTTTGTCTGCTACATAGTGTGTCAGCTCTTCAAAAGGAATGCCGGCTGCAACGGATATAAGAATCTCTGTGCCTTTTAGTTCCAGTTCCTTTATCACTGGCTCCATCAGCCATGGCTTCACGGCAAAGATTATCATATCTGCACCGGCTGCCGCTTCCTGGTTGTCATTGGTCACTTGCAATGCGGGGAATTCTGCCTTCAGCTTGTCCAGCTTGCCCTGGGTGGGGTTGGAGACAATGATGTTACCGGCAGGGATGATTGTTCCTTTTGCCAGCCCTCGGGCAATGGCTCCCCCCATATTTCCTGCACCGATAATTGCTGCTTTCATATCTTTTTGTTGTTAAAAGAGTTGTTTTGCTGGCAAAGGTAGATAAATTTTCTACAAAAAACGACCGAGAGAGAAAGGTATTCTGCTTTTCGGTCGTTTCTTTTGCTGGCTGATTATTTGTGTCAAATATTAAAGTACTTTCTTGAAGCGTTCCAAGAATTCCTTTGCTTCATCCATGCCGAGGCACAGAGGCGGCAGCAGGCGAAGTACATTCGTACCGCTTACACCGGTGAATACATGCTGCTCTTTCAGTAGTCTTAGGCGCAGTTCCTTGATGGGTTCTTCAAATTCCAGCCCTATCATGAGTCCGCGTCCGCGAACGTCCTTGATTTGAGGGAATTTCTTTAGTTCCGTTATCAGGAAGTTGCCGACTTGGGCTGCATTCTCTATCAGGTTTTCCTGCTCTATCACATCCAGCACGGCAAGGGCGGCACTGCAAGCCAGGTGGTTTCCACCGAAAGTGGTTCCAAGTTGCCCGTATACTGGTGTAAACATTGGGCTGATGAGTACGCCTGCCATCGGGAAACCATTGCCGATGCCTTTTGCCACGGTGATGATGTCGGCTTTGATGCCGTTGTACTGATGGGCGAAGAACTTGCCGCTGCGTCCGTAGCCGCTTTGGATTTCATCGAGAATCAAGACCGTGTTGTGTTCCGTACAAGTCTGGCGGAGAGCCTGCATGAATTCGTCTGTCGGCAGTTGGATGCCGCCTACACCTTGTATGCCTTCGATAATCACTGCGCAGACATCTCCTTTGGACAATTCGGCCTTCATGGCTTCGATGTCGTTCAACGGGAGGTAGGTGACGTGCCCGCAGTTGTTGATGGGAGCGATGATTTTAGGATTGTTCGTTACTTCCACCGCCAGTGAGGTACGTCCATGGAATGCTTTTGAGAAGGATATCACACGGGTACGGCCATTGTAGAAAGAGGCGAGTTTCAAGGCGTTTTCATTGGCTTCGGCACCGCTGTTGATGAGGAAGAATGAGTAGTCGTCATAGCCACAGACTTTTCCCAAGCGTTCTGCCACTTGCTGTTGCAGCTTGTTAATTACTGAGTTTGAGTAGAATCCTAACGTAGCAACTTGGTTACTCACCATCTCTACATAATGTGGATGTGCATGTCCGATTGAGATGACTGCATGGCCACCGTAGAGGTCGAGGTATTCGGTACCGTTCTCGTCCCATACATGGCAGCCTTTTCCTTTGACGATGTTGATGTCAAAGAGAGGGTATACGTCGAATAAATTCATTTTTTTTAGAATGCAGAAGGTTTCAACCGTAATCCTACGGTCTCTTCCAGGTTAAACATTAAATTCATGTTGTGGACTGCTTGTCCGCTGGCACCTTTCAGGAGGTTGTCGATGCAGGAAATGATAAGCAGCTTGTCACCGTGCTTCTCCAGGTGGATGAGGCATTTATTGGTATTCACCACTTGTTTCAGGTCAATGTTCTTTTCCACGACAAATGTAAAGGAATCTTTGGCGTAGTATTCTTCGTACATACGGATGATTTCTTCCAGAGCCACTTTGGTCTTTACTACGATGGTAGTGAAGATACCGCGCGGGAAGTCACCCCGGTAGGGGATAAAATCTATTTCTGCATCGAAACTGTTTTGCAGCTGGCGGAGTGATTGCTTGATTTCGGGCACGTGCTGGTGCTCGAAAGCTTTGTAAACACTCATGTTGTTGTTGCGCCAGCTGAAGTGGCTCGTGGCACCCGGTTTCACTCCGGCACCCGTACTTCCGGTGATGGCATTCACCATGATGTCATCATTCAGCATCAGGTGCTTGGCGAGCGGCAGCAGCCCCAATTGTATGCAGGTGGCAAAGCAGCCCGGATTGGCTACATGCTTTGCCTTGCAGGTGGCGCGGCGGTTCAGTTCCGGCAAGCCGTAAATGAAGTCGTGGTCAGGAGAGGCTATGCGGTAGTCCATGGAGAGGTCGATGATTCTCAGCTCCTCGGGCACGTTGTGGCTTTCGAGGAATTTTCTCGTGTCGCCATGTGCCGTACAGAAAAACAGCACGTCGATTTCTTCCAACGGAAGCTGGTCGGTAAATACCAAATCTGTTTCACCGTACAGTCCTTCGTGTACATCAGTAATTTTGTTGCCGGCGTTGCTTGAACTGTTTATGAATACGATTTCCGCTTCCGGATGGTTGAGCAGTAAACGTATCAGTTCGCCTGCCGTGTATCCGGCTCCGCCGATGATTCCTACTTTAATCATTTCTATAATATCTATTGGATTCTTCTGGTATGATAATCAATAATATAATGTATATAATTACACCTGCAAAAGCAGTAAAGACGGTAGCGAACGTATAAACGATGCGTACTAAAGATACGTCAAGTCCGAAAAAAATTGCCAGTCCTGCACATACACCGGAAAGTATTCTTCCGGTTCGGGGACGTGTCAGTTTCCGTTTCTTGTCCGTCATTTAGATTTTCTCGTCTTTGTGATTTGAATAATATGCACGCAGTGCCGTGGAGGTTACTTTGATGAATCCCTTGGCATCTTCTGCCGTCCAGCCTTTCTGCATTTCGCCGTATTCGCCGAACTTGTTTTTCACAAGGTCGTCCTTGCTTTCTACACCTACGGTAGAGAAGCAGAGTGGGTGAAGCTCGAGGATAGCCGTACCGTTTACGTTGCGTTGCGAGGATTCCAGCATGGCTTCGATGTCGCGCATTACCGGTTCCAGATATTGGCTTTCGTGCAGGAACATGCCGTACCAGTTGGCTACCTGGTCCTTCCAGTATTGCTGCCATTTGCTCAAGGTATATTTCTCCAGGAACTTGTGTGCGCCGATAATCAGCATGGGTGCGGCAGCTTCGAAGCCTACACGGCCTTTGATACCGATAATCGTGTCGCCTACGTGCATGTCGCGGCCGATGCCGTATGCTGCACCGATCTCTTCCACTTTCTGGATGGCTTTGATGGGATCGTCGAATGTCTCGTCGTTCACGGCTTTTAGTTCCCCCTTCTCAAAAGTGAGGCGCAACTGCTCGCTGCCCTCTTTGGTGCAGTGTTTCAGGTAGGCGCTTTCGGGCAATCCTTGTGCAGAATCCAGAATCTCACCACCACAGATGGAGGTGCCCCACAGACCCACGTTATAGGAGTATTTCAGTTTGGTGAAGTCGGCGGCAAAACCGTGTTGGTTCAGGTAGTCAATCTCTTCCTGACGGCTCAGTGCCATGTCGCGTGTCAGCGTAATGATTTCCACGCCCGGAGCCATGACGAGGAAAGTCATGTCGAAGCGAATCTGGTCGTTACCCGCACCCGTAGAACCATGAGCGATGGCATCGGCGCCGATTTCGTTGGCATAGCGTGCAATGGCCAGTGCCTGGAAGATACGTTCGGAACTTACGGAGATGGGGTAGGTACCGTTACGCAGTACGTTTCCGAATACCATGTATCTTAGGCTTTTTTCGTAGTACTCTTGCGTCACGTCAATGGTGACGTATTCTTTGGCACCCAGCTTGTAGGCATTCTCCTCGTTAGTCTTCAACTGTTCGGGGCTGAAACCGCCAGTATTGGCACAAGCTGCATATACTTCGTATCCTTTTTCTTTGGCAAGATACATGACCGTGAATGAGGTATCCAAACCGCCGCTGAATGCGACTACCACTTTTTTCTTCTTTTCCATATCCTTATATTTTTATATTTTATCTTCTTCGTGCAGCTTCGGGTCGTAAAGCATTGCTGTGCAGATGCAGAATTTACGGTTCTTGGCTACCAATATATCATGGTTGATACAGCCTTCGCAACCTTTCCAAAAAGATTCATCATCGGTCAGTTCGTTGAAGGTGACGGGCACATATCCCAGTTCGGTATTCATTTTCATGACGGCTGCTCCACTGGTGAGACTGAAAACTTTGGCATTTGGCCAGCGTAGGCGTGCCAGGCGGAAAGAGGCGGTCTTGATACGTTTTGCCAGCCCCAGCCCCCGGTATTTAGGGTGTACTATCAGACCGGAGGTCGCTACATATTGCTTGTTGCCCCAGCTCTCTATGTAGGTAAAACCAGCAAAATCGTCTCCACACAAGGCTATGATGGCCTTTCCTTCTTTCATCTTAGTAGCTACGTATTCGTGTGTGCGTTCTGCGATGCCCGTTCCGCGTACCTTGGCAGCTTCCCGGATGGTATCCAAAATCTTGTCTACGTAAACTTCATGTGAGGCGTCAGCCACCATCACATCAATTTGTTTCGAATCCATTTCTTATTTAATTTCTTGTTTTTTGTTGTTATCTATCATTTAATGTTCGGGATGATTTGCGATAGGAAGCTGCGTACCTCGTCATGTGACGCCGCTTCGTGCACCACCAGCATGATGGTGTCATCTCCGGCAATGGTACCCAGAATGGCGGGACACTCCCGGTTGTCGATGTCGTAGGCCATGCTGCTGGCATATCCGGGCCGGGTACGGATGACGGCAATATTGCCCGAAAATTGAAGTGAAACGAATCCGCTTGTCATCAACATCTCACTTGCACTCTGGTCGTTCGAACGTTTATACATGATGTTGTTGGGCAGCACATATACGTATTTACCGTTCATGTTCGCTGCTTTCGCTACTTTCAGCTGTTTCAAGTCGCGTGACAAGGTGGCTTGTGTCAGTTCAAAGCCTTCCTTGCTCAAAGCTTGCAACAGTTCTTCCTGAGAACTGACGTCTTTGCTTGAGATAATCATCTTGATGGCGTCTAACCGATTGGCTTTTTTCTTCATTTTCTGTATAATTATTCTAAGAGTGGCGCAAAATTAGGGATTATTTTGGAAATAATATGCAAAAAGGAGAGTTTTTTTATTCTTTTTATACATAGGTATATTATATATGTTGTTCTTGTTCTCTTTGTAGCAGCCTTGTTTATCTGTTCTTTCACGTTATTGGGGATTGTTTCTGTATGCATTTGATAAATGTTGATATAATATAGAATAGATATGCAATTGCCAAATCTGACACCCTTTCAATCAAAAACTGTACAAAAAGTAGGGGGATAATCTCCTATTTTTGTATCGTTGAATAGCAACTAAAACTAATTACCATGAAACAATGCTTTTTTGCGGTCGACTTGGGGGCTACCAGTGGTCGCACAATTCTGGGAACTTTTACTTCGAATGGTTTGGAAATGGAAGAAGTAAACCGTTTCCCAAATCATCTGATTGAAGTTGGCAGACATTTTTACTGGGATATTTATGAACTTTACCGTCATATTATTGAAGGGCTGAGGATTGCCGCCCGTAAAGGTGTAGAAATAACTTCCATCGGTATCGACACTTGGGGAGTAGATTTTGTCTGTGTAGGTAAGGATGGGGGATTTCTTCGCCAGCCGTATTCCTATCGTGACCCTCATACGGTGGGTGCTCCAGAAGCGTTCTTCACACGTATACCTCGTAGCCATGTGTATGGATGGACGGGGATTCAGGTGATGAATTTCAACTCCTTGTTCCAACTTGATACATTACGCCGTAATCATGACAGTGCATTGGCAGCTGCAGATAAATTGCTGTTTATGCCTGATGCTTTGAGCTATATGTTGACCGGTCAGATGGTAACGGAGTATACTATTGCCAGTACGGCACAGTTGGTAAATGCCAATACCCGCAGGCTGGAGGATGCCTTGCTGCAGGAGATTGGACTGACACAAGCTCATTTCGGGCGTTTTGTCTATCCTGGTGAAAAAATAGGGGGCTTGACGGAGGAAGTACAACAAATAACCGGACTTGGCGCTGTCCCCGTGATAGCTGTTGCCGGGCATGATACGGCTTCTGCTGTTGCTGCCGTACCTGCCATGGACCGTAATTTTGCTTATCTAAGTAGTGGTACTTGGTCTCTGATGGGAGTGGAGACGGATGCTCCAGTCATTACTGCTGAAACAGAATCCTTGAATTTTACGAATGAAGGCGGTGTGGAAGGAACTATTCGTTTGTTAAAAAATATTTGTGGTATGTGGCTGCTTGAACGTTGCCGTACCGAATGGGGGGAAATCCCTTATTCCGAACTCATCGTTGAGGCTGGTACTTGTGAACCATTCCGTAGTCTAATTAATCCGGATGATGCTTTGTTTACCAATCCGGCGAATATGGAGCAAGCCATCAAGACCTATTGTTCCGATTATCGTCAGCCTATTCCCATGACACATGGACAGATAGTACGCTGTATCTTTGAGAGTCTTGCTTTGAGATACCGTCAGGTGCTGGATAGCTTGCGAAATCTTTCACCACGTCCGGTGGAGGCTTTACATGTTATCGGTGGCGGTAGCCGTAACGAACTGCTTAACCAGTGGACAGCCAATGCTGGCGGTATTCCCGTGATTGCCGGACCTTCCGAAGCTACTGCTATCGGTAACGTTATGGTTCAGGCATTGGCTGCCGGAGCAGCTAGAAACATTGCTTCCATGAGACAGCTCATCAACCGTTCCATACCATTAAAGACTTTCTATCCGCAGGATATGGAGGATTGGAATACCGCTTACCTGCACTTCAAGCAATTGACGATGACTAATTATAATGGATAATGATTACCAATAACTTATAACTCATAATCAAATCACGTATCATGAAAGAAGAATTGATAAACAAAGCGTATGAAATTGCTAAAGAGCGTTACGCAGCTCTCGGATTGGATGTAGAAAAAGTAATGGAGCAACTTCAGAAAGTGTCTATCTCCATGCATTGTTGGCAGGCCGATGATGTTCAGGGATTCGAATCTGCCGGCTCATTGACCGGTGGTATCCAGACAACAGGAAACTATCCCGGTAAAGCCCGTAATATGGAAGAACTGCGTTCCGATATTTTGAAAGCTGCTTCTTATATCCCCGGTAAGCACCGTTTGAATTTGCATGAGATTTACGGTGACTTTGGCGGTACCTTCGTAGATCGCGATCAGGTAGAGGTGAAACATTTCGAAAGCTGGATGCAATGGGCAGCCGAGAATGGTATAAAATTGGATTTTAATTCCACTTCTTTCTCTCATCCGAAGAGCGGTAATCTTTCTCTGGCTCATCCGGACCAAGGTATCCGTGACTTTTGGGTCGAACATACTAAACGTTGTCGTGCCATTGCCGAAGAAATGGGGCGCCGCCAGGGAGATCCCTGCATCATGAATCTTTGGGTGCATGATGGTAGCAAGGATATCACTGTAAACCGTATGAAGTATCGTGTGCTTTTCAAAGATTCTCTCGACCGTATTTTTGCTACGGAATACAAGCATATGAAGGACTGCCTTGAATCGAAGGTGTTTGGCATAGGTTTAGAGAGTTATACAGTAGGCTCCAATGAATTCTGTATGGGCTATAGTGTACAGCATCAGAAACTTATTACCATTGATACCGGGCACTTCCATCCTACGGAAAGTGCTGCAGACAAGGTGTCTTCCATGTTGCTCTTTGTCCCTGAGCTGATGCTCCACGTAAGCCGTCCGGTACGTTGGGATTCTGACCATGTAACTATCATGGATGACCCCACTCTTGAACTTTTCCAAGAAATTGTCCGTTGCGATGCACTGGACCGTGTACACATTGGTCTTGATTATTTTGATGCTTCCATCAACCGTATCGGTGCTTATGTAATCGGTACCCGTGCGGCGCAGAAATGCATGTTGCGTGCGTTACTAGAACCATTGGCAAAGCTTCGCGAATATGAGGCCACCGGTCAAGGTTTCCAGCGCCTTGCTCTGCTCGAAGAGGCTAAGGCTTTGCCTTGGAACGCTGTTTGGGACATGTTCTGTCTGAAAAACAATGTTCCGGTAGGTGAGGAGTTCATCGCTGAAATAGAGAAGTATGAAGCTAATGTAACCTCTAAAAGAGGATAGGAAACCCTTGTAACTGACAGAAATGGAAATAATATTAGGGTTATTGATTATTGCCATCGGAGCATTCTGCCAATCCAGTTGCTATGTACCCATTAACCGCATCAAGGAGTGGAGCTGGGAGTCGTATTGGATTGTACAAGGTGTTTTCGCTTGGCTGGTTTTTCCGTTCTTGGGCGCGTTGCTGGCAGTACCTGCCGGCAATTCGCTGTTCGAGATTTATGCAAACAATCCTGCGGATACGCTTTGGACTATGTTCTTCGGAGCTTTATGGGGAGTGGGGGGACTGACGTTTGGTTTGTCTATGCGCTATTTGGGCGTAGCTCTTGGGCAGTCTATCGCTTTGGGTACTTGTGCCGGATTGGGAACGATATTGACTCCGGTATTTACTGGTAAGGCAGGAGATTTGACAACATCGGTTATTGTTGGTGTAGTGGTCACGTTGGTAGGTATTGGCATTATCGGTCTGGCCGGTAGCATGAAGTCTGCCAGCCTGAGCGAAGAAGAGAAGAAGAAGGCCGTAAAGGATTTCAATTTTACTAAAGGTATTATTGTAGCCCTTCTTGCTGGATTTATGAGTGCGTGTTTCAGTATAGGATTGGGTTTTGGAGAGAAACTCTGTTTTGCTGAAAGTGCGGATATATTCAAGACACTGCCTGCTACATTGATGGTGACACTGGGTGGTTTCATTACGAATGCCGTCTATTGTTTCTATCAGAATTCCAGGAACAAAAGTTGGGGCGATTATGGCAAGAAATCCCTTTATGTAAACAATGTCTTGTTTTGTGCTTTGGCCGGTGTGTTGTGGTACAGCCAGTTCTTTGGTCTTAGCTTGGGTAAGGGATTCCTTGCTGACTCTCCGGTATTGCTCACATTCTCGTGGTGCATCCTGATGTCGTTGAACGTAACGTTCTCCAATGTTTGGGGTATCCTTTTGAAGGAATGGAAAGGGTGTACACCCAAGACAATTACAGTGCTTGTCATAGGCTTGGCAGTCTTGATAATTTCTTCTTTCCTGCCACAGTTGCTGGGGTAAGTTTAAATACCTATCTTTGAATATAAAACTAAAATATATCTGCATATATGAAATCAATTCTAGAAAATCGTCCGGCGCTGGCTGCGGAAGTTAATAAGGTGGCTGAGGTGGCTGGTTATCTCTGGCAGAAAGGTTGGGCAGAACGTAATGGGGGCAATATTACGGTCAACATCACTGAGTTTGTAGACGATGAAATCAAGGCTATGCCCGCCATTAGTGAGGTGAAATCAATCGGTGCTACTTTACCTTATTTGAAAGACTGCTATTTTTATTGCAAAGGCACCAACAAGCGTATGCGCGATTTGGCCCGTTGGCCGATGGAGAACGGTTCGGTCATCCGCATTCTGGATGACTGTGCCAGCTATGTCATTATAGCCGACCAGTCTGTACAGCCTACATCGGAACTTCCTTCCCATCTTAGTGTACACAACAATCTGATAGCGAAAGGTTCTCCCTATAAAGCTTCGGTGCATACGCATCCTATTGAGCTGGTAGCCATGACTCACAACAAGAAGTTTCTGGAAAAAGATGTAGCTTCGAACCTGCTTTGGAGTATGATACCGGAAACAAAGGCTTTCTGTCCCCGCGGTTTGGGCATCATCCCTTATCAACTTCCCAGTTCGGTAGAATTGGCTGAGGCTACCATCCGCGAACTGGATGACTATGATGTAGTGATGTGGGAGAAACATGGTGTGTTTGCTGTGGATGTGGATGTGATGGCTGCTTTCGACCAGGTGGATGTACTCAATAAATCCGCCCTTATTTATATCGCTGCCAAAAATATGGGTTTTGAACCGGATGGTATGAGCCAGCTTCAAATGAAGGAAATGTCCGTAGCGTTTAATTTGCCCAAATAATTGTTTTAACAGATAGTGTGTAATTATGTATAGAATGATATTGAATGAGACCTCTTATTTCGGTGCCGGCTGTCGCGAAACGATTGCCGTGGAGGCTGCCCGCAGAGGTTTCAAAAAGGCTTTCTTTGTAACGGACAGAGATTTGATCCGTTTCAAGGTGGCTGATAAAGTGATTGAAGTTTTTGAGAAGAACAGTATACCTTATGAGCTCTTCAGTGATGTGAAGGCCAATCCTACCATTACCAATGTACAGAATGGTGTGGCTGCTTTCAAGGCATCCGGTGCCGATTTTATCGTGGCTTTGGGTGGCGGCTCTTCCATTGATACGGCAAAAGGTATTGGTATTGTTGTGAATAATCCGGATTTTGCAGATGTGAAGTCTCTGGAAGGTGTGGTGGATACTCGTCAAAAGGCTGTCCCTACTTTTACTTTACCTACTACGGCGGGAACTGCTGCTGAGGTGACCATCAATTATGTTATCATTGACGAAGAGGTCAAAAAAAAGATGGTTTGTGTAGACCCTAATGATATTCCGGCAGTAGCTATTGTTGACCCGGAGCTGATGTATTCCATGCCGAAAGGATTGACTGCTGCAACCGGTATGGATGCACTGACTCATGCCATAGAAAGCTATATAACGCCGGGTGCATGGGCTATGTCGGATATGTTCGAACTGAAAGCCATTGAAATGATTGCTGTCCATTTGAAAGCTGCCGTAGACAATGGCAGCGATTCGGTTGCCCGCGAGGCCATGTCTCAAGCGCAATACATTGCCGGTATGGGGTTCAGCAATGTCGGTCTGGGCATCGTTCATTCCATGGCCCATCCTTTGGGTGCCCATTATGACACTCCGCATGGGGTGGCCAACGCATTGCTTCTTCCTTACGTAATGGAGTATAATGCAGCGTCCCCGGCTGCTCCTAAATATGTCCATATTGCGAAGGCGATGGGAGTCAATACGGAAGGTATGAGCGTGGAAGAAGGTATATGTGCTGCTATTGCTGCTGTCCGGAAATTGTCTTTAAGTATTGGCATTCCACAGCGGTTGCGTGAAATCAATGTTAGGGAAGAGGATTTGCATCAATTGGCTATCGATGCTTTCAATGATGTCTGCACCGGTGGCAATCCGAGACCTACATCTGTGGAAGATATAGAAGCTCTGTATCATAAAGCTTTTTAAGGCAAGCGCTATTTTAGGTTACATGTCTATTCCCGTCCGTGATGAATAATATTCGCTGCGGACGGGATTTTTCATAAATAATCTCTATTTTTGTTCCGGAGCTATTATGGAAGGCACGTGTTATGACTAAAAATTATAATGATTTAGGAGTAGAGTTTAAGTACCTTATTGTAAATGACATGGACCAAAAATATGGTCTTTGGGTAAATACTGTGGGCTTTCAGTCTATCCAGCCTAATTCTCCTTATCCGTTGAAAGATCATCCTACCGGTTATTTTTTCAATGCGCAGAAAGGACGGATTCTGCGCGAGTACCAGTTGGTCTATATTACTAAAGGGAGGGGGGTGTTCTCCTCGGAGACCACGCCAGAGAAGCAAGTGTGCAAAGGACGACTGATGGTGCTGTTTCCTGGTCAGTGGCATACATATTATCCTTATGTGCAGACGGGTTGGAATGAATATTATATTGGTTTCGAGGGAGCTGTGATTGATGATATGGTGAAAGGTGGTTTTCTATCGAAAGAGAATCAGGTGTTGGAGGTGGGGTTGAATGAAGAGCTCGTTTCACTTTTCTCTCGCGCTTTGGAAATTGCGGAAGCTGATAAGATTTCTTCCCAGCAATATCTTGCCGGTATTGTGCTACATATGATAGGGATGATATTGTCCATCTCTAAAAACAAGATTTTCGAAGTGGGTGATGTCGATCAGAAAATAGAGCAGGCTAAAATCATCATGAACGAGAATGTATTCAAGGATGTTGACCCGGAAGAACTGGCGATGAAGTTGAATATCAGTTATTCCTGGTTTCGCAAAGTATTTAAGGATTATACCGGCTATGCTCCTGCAAAATATTTCCAAGAGCTGAAGTTGCGTAAAGCTAAGCAATTGCTGGTGGGTACTTCTTTATCGGTGAAAGAAATCTCTTTTATGCTCGACTATAAGTCTACCGAGCATTTCTTCTCCTCGTTTAAGAAACGTACGGGGTTCACTCCATTGGAGTATCGCTCTTATGGTCGGGAAACCGGAGGAGAGGAGGAATAAAACAAAAAAAGACTTAACTTTTAGAAGTTAAGTCTTTTCTGTCGGCTACACTATCGAATTATCGAACAAGTTTATAACCGATTTTGAAAAGATTGTTTCATCTGAACTCTGGCATATCCTCTAAAAGTTTTTGCGTTCTGATTTCTGATTCAATCCAATGGAGGGTTAACTCTATTATTGATTTTAAGTCATTAATATCTTTATCTTCCCATTTACGGGTATAATGTGTTTCATCATTGCCGAGCCATACAGCACGTGATGCCACTGTCTTAATGTTGATGTTACTAATGTTGTCTCTAATGCAATTATTGAGAAATTTATTTCTTATAGTTTCATGTTGGTCTTCTGGTGTGATTGATATTAGATAATCTTTTATTAGAAATTCTAAAGATTTTCTATATCCAGTACCGCAAATTTGCATAAGATTAGTTTGTTCCGCTATGTATGCTTGATTATATATCTCACAAAAATTAGGAGATAATTCAGATATAATATTACTGAAAGTCCTTTTCAAAGGAAGTGCAGTTGGAAGTATTTTTATGAATTTTGCAAATGTTGCTCCTCCTTTGAATTGGGTAATAAACATGTTTCTACATTGGGGATTAGTACATTGAGTAAATACATTGAGCGAAGAATTATCCTCTGATTCTTTTAAAAAAATATATTGAGGTATATTGACAACTCCGCAAAAGGGGCATGTGATGGATTTATTTTCAATTTCACAACTATAGAAACTCCCTCGATAATAGTTGACTCTTACTGTTTCCATTTTTTTTTGCGAAGATATGAAAAAAGTTAATATGAACATTGCATTTAGACGATTTATGTGACTTGAAACACCAAGTATAGTAATATAGAAATTAATTTGGGATTGAATGAAATTTTGTTCTATATTTAGTTAATAGATAGGGATATAATGCTGTAACCGCTGTCTTAAATAACGATTTTACTAGGTGTGGTTAAGATAAACAAACGGTTCTATGAATGAAATTTTTTGGTCCAGATATTTTTTTTCTATGAAATCAACCTACTATTCTTTACATTCTTACTTCATTTTACTATTTATCTAGTATAAATTCAATTAGCATGGATAATATAGGAAAGAGAATGTATCGCAATCTTGGAGATGATACCAAAGCAAAAATCAGTCAATTATTAAGAGGTAGAAGCAAGTCAGCTTCGCATATCCAAGCAATATCACAAGGTATGTGTAATTATTGGAAGACTATACCAGTCAAACCAGATGATAATCTAAATGATAAAACAGAAAAAGAGGGGCAGTAATCCCCTCTCTTTTCATAGTCCTTTGATATACTCCATTATCAAAGGGGGAAATTGTAGCCTACAGAGTACATTTTCCACAAGAATAAAAGAATAACTTTAATTTTTTAATGAAATCGCAATATGAAAAGAAACGATTAATCACTTTTGATAGAATTAAAATCAAATCCAACTATAAATATCTTCTTAATACTAAAGTGAAGTTTAATGAAATGTTCCATTCACGTAGTGGAGAGAAAATAGGTATATTTTATAGTTCTAAAGATGATATAAATATACCTTATAACCTTTATGTAGCTGTCAGCTATATAAAGCAAACCTTAACTCTTGAATTTTCAAGCAAGATTTTAAAAGAAAAATATCCAGACTTAATATCAAAAGATACCATTAAAGAATGTCTAACCAATATTAACCAACTAAATATATGTGATATTGACGTAGATAGTATCTTATCAAATGGGGCAATTACATCAGTAGATGTGACTTATGATGCAAACCTTATTCTAAGTGATAATCTTCTGGATGTTCTTAATTCACAAGTGCATAACTATAGACGTTTTAAGTGGGTACATTACGACAAAGAGGGCATAACTTTCACTAAAGATGTAAAATCCAAAGACTGTGTAGAAACAATCACCTTATATAATAAGGAAAAAGAGATATGCACCAGCCACAATAAGGACTTCTTAAATCGTTTATCACAACCACAAGCAGTAATGGACTATTTCAAAGGAAAAACTCGATTTGAAATCACATTAGATACACCTAAAAAGATAATGAACTATTTGAATTTAGCCGATACCCAAATATCCAGTGTACTAAATTCCGATACTAACCCTATTCTCATCCAATTTGACAAAGTTTTTGGTAATTCCACAACCAATATATCAGATACAACTTTTGATGATTATGAAAATTGGGCAATGAAAATCATTCTTGAAAAGTATAAAGGTGATTTGAAACTGCTGGAGCAAGATGTTAGGAGTAAATTCAGTTCACGCAGTGGGGCAACAAAACGAATGAAAAAATTTGAAACGGTCTATCATGCAATGACGTCAGCCTCAACCAGTGAAAACCCTATTGAAAAGATACGTAATCTATTACTTTGATGAGGTTTGTGTGTCAAAAAGAAAAGTGTATCATTTTAATCTTATAAAAGACCTATTGATACACTTTTTCTTGTATCATTTTAATCTAAAAGATTATTCTAAATCGGTATTACGCATAATCTCTTTTGATAAGTCTAAAAAGAGTGCAACCTCATCCCTATCTCTTCCGTCATTTATATACATATTAACCTTAGAATTAAGGATATTTTCAAATTCAGTTATAGTCATTTCTCCTTTCAGAACTTGTTTGTGATATACGGACATTTCTTTAGCATCCTTTTCTGGAGTTGAAATTGAAATTTTCTTCTTATTATCACAGCCATAAATAAAAAAACTGCATAAACATAACATCCAAATAATTCTTTTCATATACCTATTTCTTTTCACAATAGTTGGCAAATTCTCTAATTATTTTCTCTCCCAATTTTGCAGATGAATTGAAAAGAGACTCAAACAAATTTATTTCCGCATCACAACTAAATACACCTTGTAATTTTATTCTTGTTCTATTTTCATCAAATGATATTATGTCACAAGAAAAGATATAGTTACCATTATAAAGTATGTATCTAAACCCACCCAAACTCGTTTTAAAAACAAGGTGCCCAGTTGTTGTATTTGATTCTCCGATAGAATACTTTTTCAATTTAAGAAATTTAGAAAATGATTCAAAGGCAGTATTAGCTGGGATATATACTATCCGTTCTATTATTTTTCCATTTATTGCACTCATATTTCATCTGTTATAAAAATTAATCCTAGAACTTTATATCCGATTGTTTTCTCGCTTCCGTCATTATATTCTATTTTATATCTTTTGTATGGAATAGGAAACATCGGTGTATCATATCCAACTACTCTTTCAACTTCTGAATATGAAACACTATATCTCAAAGAATACTTTCTAGAAAAGTCTTTAGTTCCCCAATCATGGGAAGTGAACATAGATATAAGCCATACCACAACAAATATTGCAAATGTTTTTCCCCACCATGTTCTATAAACATTATACTCGGAGTCATCCTCTTGTTCCACCGCTATAGATTGTTCTACTTGCAGGGATTGTTTAATATCTTGATTATTTTCCTCACTGCATTTTTGTTCGTCTTTTAAGAACAAAGATATATCTCGGATAAAATCATTTATATTATCAATGGTATAGATTTTTTCTACTTCTTTCAATTTTATCTTACTATCCACCAAAAAAAGATTACGTAACTTGTCCTCTATTTTATCTAGTTGGATATTTCCACTATTAGAAATAAAATCTTTATATGAAACTGTAATCATTCAAATTCGTTTTTCTGTTAGAAACTTCCTTTGTAGTCCAAGTTGCTGTAGTATAGACAAATAAAAAGCGTGGACTAAACTTTGTCTACGCTTTCAGAGGTATCGCCAAACACCATGCAACCATAAACAAGTAAAAGCCCACGCCATAAGCGTGAGCATCAACTTTTACTCTTGGTTGCTTCATTAAATTGGCGATTTTCTGAAAAGCAAGAATACAAGCTAACGCTTTTTTATTTTATATGTCTTTTATCTGTTTTATGCCATAGGCTTATCTTTTTATGATTACCATTGCAAAGATACTCAATTCCTATCAAACGATGATACTTAGATAACAGATTTTTGTACTGTTACCAAAATCCCTTTTCGGATAATACATTTACTGTTTTGATACGGTTTATCACTTGTCACTCGGTAATTTCGTAATGTTCCCAATGCTACACCAAGTTGCTCTGGAGTGAATTTGGTATAAACGGCAGTTAAAGAACCAAAGTAGAAATGAAGTCCAGATATTTCTACATGAATAACCGTCCTTTCTTGCTTATTTCTCATTTTATCTATTTTTTATCTGACAAAGAAATGATAAATATTTAATATTTACCATATTTCTAGCCTTATTTAACGCTGCAAATGATTTATATTAAATATATATCACTATCTTTGCACCATAAACAAGTAACACCATGAAAAAAGTAGTTATCTTCGCAAGAGTTTCCAGTACCAACGGAACACAAGACTATGAACGTCAAATAAATGATTTGCAGACATTAGCCTCAGCAAACAACTGGACGGTTGAGGCTATATTTGCAGAAAAGGTATCTGGAGCGAAAAAGAATACTGAACGCATAGAATTAATGAATATGATAAACTATATCAATTCACACAACATACATAAGGTACTGGTAACCGAATTGTCCAGACTTGGACGTGATACTTTACAAGTTTTGCAAGCTATAGAAATACTCAATCAAAATAGAGTTTCAGTATTCATTCAAAATTATAATATTGAAACGCTTACTCCAGAGGGAGAAATCAATCCTATGAGCCAGTTTCTTATCACGATACTTGCCGAAGTAGCACGAATGGAACGTAAGACCATTCGAGAACGTGTTGCAAGTGGTTACCAGAACTTTCGTAACAATGGCGGTAAGGTAGGACGAAAAGTAGGATATAGTAAAAGCAATGAAACCATGAAAGAAGAATATGCAGAAGAAATTAGACTGCTTAAAAGAGGTTATTCACTCCGAAATACAGCTAAATTAACGGGTACGAGTGTAAATACTCTTCGCAAACTAACTGCTTTAATGTAAATTAACTTAATGTAGTGGTAAAATAGCTTACAAGTCGTATATTTGCATAAAGGACAGGCAAATCCACCACGAAAAATACTTCAAATTCAATCTTATTGTAACAAGTTAGGAACAGGAAGCACATTCATGCACATGCACTTCCCTGTTTTGTGGATTTTTGCATGAATGTGTAAGAATAAGTTGTGCAATGGCATGGCAAATAATCCTTTATAATAAATGTTTAACGAGGATGAATTGAATGATTATGATAAGAAATTTCAAGCAATAGGTGTTTGGGACAAGGAAGAACAAAAAAAGATACTGGAGTTTTTCTATACATTAGGTGTTATTACGTTTAACCTTTAATTTATTGATTTATGAGTAAGAAAAAGAGCAAGGAGAAAATAATAGAGTATTCCAAATTGGAACATAAAGTTGCTGCTGTCTGGACACGAGTTTCAACAGGAAAGCAAGCAGACAACAACGGTAGTCTGGAGTCTCAAAAAAGAATTTGTGATGAATATGCAGCCTGTAAAGGTATTCGTATAAAAGAATACTTTGGAGATACTAATGAGAGTGCACAGACTGAGGGAAAACTATATCGTGATATGATTGAAAAAGTGGCTAAAGATAAGGAGATTAATGTAATATTAGTTGCTTCTTATGACCGCTTTAGTCGTACAGGTCCAGAAGGTATAATGACAAAGGCATATTTAAAAGCAAAAGGCATTTATGTCGTTTCAGCAACGCAAGCAACCGACCCAGATAGTGCGGCTGGTACATTCATGGAGAATATAATTTTTCTTTTTAATCAATTTGAAAATAGTTTAAGGAGGGATAAAGCTGTTATTGGCATGACTGATTGTCTAAGAAAGGGTAATTGGTTTTCCAAACCGCCATTAGGGTATAATAAAGTAAAGGTTGAAAAAGACCATATTCTTACAGTAAATGAAACGGGCAGAATATTGCGTAATGCTTTTATCTGGAAAGCTACAGAGGGGATTGGGGATATAGAAATAGTTCAGCGGTTAAAGGAATTAGGGTTATCTATTGACCGAAAACATTTGAATAAAATTCTGCATAATCCATTTTACTGTGGGTATATACAGCATAGTTTGTTGGGTGATGAAATTATAAAAGGTAATCAAGAGATATTAATTGATGAGGCTACCTTTAATAAAGTGAATGGCATATCTAATACTGGATATGAACATAAAAAAATAACAGAGCCATTTCCATTGAAAAGGCATATCATCTGTTCAGACTGTGGTGGCTATTTAACTGGATACACAGTGAAAGCACGTGGGAAGGATTATTATAAATGCAATAAGAAAGGATGCAAGAGTAATCACAGTACAGAAAAGTTGCATCAGAAATATATCAATCTTTTGAATGAATATAATATACCAGATGAATATATTCCGATACTCACAGACGTTTTAAGAAAGGTTTTTGAAGAATACAACCAAAATAAAGGTGAAACAAAGAAAGTCCTTTTAAAACGAAAAACAGAGTGTGAAAATCAAATTAATGCAGTCAAAGTAAGGTTGGGTTTAGGGGAAATCAATAATGAAATATATACGGCTACTATGGGCGAATTAAATTCAAGATTAGCAGAGGTCAAAAGAGGTCTTGAAGATGCAGGGAAAAATTTATCGAACATGATGAAATATATCAATCAAACGATTGAAATGTCTTGTAAATTAGGTAGTTTATGGAATGATAGCAACTTTGTGGATAGGCAAAAAGTACAGAATTTAGTCTTTCCAAGTGGAATTTACTTCGATAAGGAAAAAGATGATTATCGAACAGAAAATGAGAATGAAGTATTTAAGATTTTCCGCAGATTTACAGAGACTTACAAGGATGAAAAAGAAAAAGCGACAACCGATTTTGCTCGTTTGTCGCCTTCTGTCGGAATGAGGCGACTCGAACGCCCGACCCCTACGTCCCGAACGTAGTGCGCTACCAACTGCGCTACATTCCGATTGCTTTTGAAAAGTGGTGCCACCAGGAATCGAACCGGGGACACAAGGATTTTCAGTCCTTTGCTCTACCAACTGAGCTATGGCACCTTTTTCGTTTGCGGGTGCAAAGATAAAGAGTTTTTTTTATACCGCAAGGCTTTTTGAGGAAAAATATCTAAAAAAGGTGCCTCTTGCTCTATGGAGCGAGACACCTTACTTCTAAAAATCATTTGCTATCGAAGAAATTAGTCGATATTCGGATTGATGCTGTGCCAGTCTTTGATGGCAGGCAGTACTCCCATTTCTATCACCTCGTCACGAAGTGTGCAGAGATGGGCATAGCTTTCTTTCAGTTTGGCTTCTTCTTCGGGCGTGCCGTTCAGTTCCTTATAGTGTACACCGTCTTTGGTAATTTCAGTTTCCATTGCCATCATGATGTGGTCGAAGCCGTGGCTGTGTACATATGTACCGGCAGGCCAGCGGAACGGTTTGCCACCCATCGCTGCAGCTATCATTTCGATAGAGACGTATGCCGGACTCTGGAAGGAAGAACGTCCACGGAGGGCGATGATGTTGGCACCGCCTTTGGTTACCTTAGTCTGGATTTCGACCCACTGTTCTTTAGTCAGGGCAGGGGTACCGATGATATCAAGTAACGGTTTACCGTCCACCTTGGCGGTAGAGGCATATACAGCCATTTGTTCACCATGACCGCCGTAGGTACGGCAATTTTCGATTTTGTCGGGGGCGATGCCGAAGTGCTTGGAAAGTTCACTGCGCAGGCGGGTGCTGTCGAGGGCAGCCAATGTGGTCACTTGTGAAGGTTTCAGGCCGGAATACAATAGGGTAATCAGACCGGTGATGTCGGCAGGGTTGAAAATGACAACCACGTGCTTCACATCCGGACAGTAGGCTTTTACATTCTTACCGAATTCTTCGGCAATAGCGGCATTGCCTTTCAAAAGGTCTTCGCGGGTCATGCCGGCCTTGCGGGCGGCACCGCCTGATGATACCACATACTTGGCACCGGTCAGCGCTTCTTTGATATCGGAGGTAAATGTGATGTTCATTCCTTCGAATCCGCAGTGGAACAGCTCTTCGGCCACACCTTCCAGTCCGGGAGCATAAGGGTCGTACAGACATAGGTTGGGAGTGAGATGCATCATGATTGCAGTCTGTGCCATGTTTGAACCGATCATGCCGGCTGCGCCGACGATTGTCAATTTGTCATTTGTCAGAAATTCCATAATCTTTTTTATTTAAAGGTGAGTAATATCTTTTCTTGCTGATTGTCACGATACAAAGATAACCCTTTTTGAAGAGAGTTGTTCATAGAAAAAAGTTATCTTTTAGAGCAAAAAGTTATTTCTTCTTTCCGAACTGCTGTATTGTACCTAAATTACTTATCTTTGTTGGGAAAATGAAGATAAGTAAGAAACTATGAGCATTGAGTTAGGAAAGTACAATACGCTGGAAGTGGTGAAGGAGGTAGCCTTCGGCATGTATCTGGACGGTGGCGAAGAAGGTGAAATTCTGCTTCCGTCGCGTTATGTCCCCCAAGACTGTAAGGTGGGAGACAAACTGAACGTTTTTATATATCTTGATAACGAAGAACGTCTGGTAGCCACTACTCTGACACCGTTAGTGCAGGTCGGGCAGTTTGCCTGCTTGGAGGTGGCGTGGATAAACCAGTATGGTGCTTTCCTTAACTGGGGATTGATGAAGGATCTTTTCGTCCCCTTCCGCGAACAGAAAATGAAGATGCAGGTGGGAAAGAAGTATGTGGTTCATGCCCATTTGGATGATGAAAGCTATCGTATCGTGGCATCGGCCAAGGTAGACCGTTATCTTTCCAAAGAGAAGGCCGCCTATGAGTCGGGGCAGGAGGTGGATATCCTGATTTGGCAGAAGACGGATTTGGGATTCAAGGCGATCATCAACGATGAATATAGCGGCTTGCTATATGAGAGCGAGATATTTCAGCCACTGCACACGGGCATGAGGATGAAAGCCTATGTGAAGCAGGTACGCGAAGACGGCAAGATAGACCTGCTGCTTCAAAAACCGGGGCAGGCTAAAGTAGAAGATTTCTCAGCTACGTTGCTGGACTATATCCGTGAACAGGGCGGACGGATAGCTTTGAATGACAAGAGTCCGGCAGAAGAAATCTATGCAACTTTCGGTGTCAGCAAGAAAACCTTCAAAAAGGCTGTGGGAGATTTGTACAAAAAACATCTGGTTGTATTGGAGGAAGATGGAATCAGGATTAGGAATTAGTCCCAGTCATTAGGAATTTCCCTACTTGTAAATAGAGACAATCATTAGGGAGGGGAATTTCCTCTCCCTATTTTTGTCGTACAATAAAAAAAGAAAAGTCATGATACGTCATTTGATATTAAGTGTTTGTCTAGTTCTGGTAGCGTTTCCCGCAATAAAAGCGGCGCCCATAGACGGAATCCGTATAGAAAGTCCATATCGTAGAGTGGTGGTACTGGTCGACGGACAGCAGGTTTGCCTGCCTACTTTCAGTTGTTTTGTAGCCAATCTGCGTGGTAGTTGTCGGGTAGAGGTTTATGAAGCGCCATCCCGTGGGGAGAATTCCCGAAGAGGAAAACTCCTATATGATGAACGTGTGCATTGCTCCATCAATGAAGTGGAAGATATTTTCATTCCAGAGGACAAAAGACCTGGTGGAAACTGGGGTACTTCTAATCATCACAAGCCTGGCAGACCCGGTGACAGACCGTTAGGAGGCGAGCAGCATGAACCGGTGATGTCACCATCTGCCTTCGAACAGTTTATGGGGCTGATGGAAAAACAGAGTTTCGATTCAGACCGTAAGGAAGTGCTCGACCATGCCTTGCTGACCTCTTGGTTCACTACTGACCAGTGTATCCGTCTGATGGATTTTTATCGTTTCGACAGTGAAAAGAAACAGTTGATGAAGAAGATTTATCCTAAAATAGCCGATAAACCGAATTTCTATTATGCGATAGACAAGCTGACCTTCTCGTCGGACAAGAACGAGATAAATGCCTTCATCAAACAATATCATGAGAAGAATAACTAAAAAAAGGAGGGGTTATGAAACGGATTATATTTATATTTTTTGCCGCTATGATGAGTACAGCTGTTTGTAGTGCGGCAATGAGCAACAGCAAAGTGCGTAAAGAGACCCGCTTTCTTACGGACAAGATGGCCTATGAATTGAACCTGAGTACAGAACAGTATAATGACGTGTACGAAATAAACTATGATTTCATTTCCGGTATACGTTATCTGATGGATGACGTTCTTCGGGGGGAGGAATGGGCCTTGAATCGCTATTACGATTATCTGGATGTGCGCAATGACGACCTTCGATGGGTGCTGAATAACCGGCAGTACGGCCGTTTCATGCAGGCCGCCTATTTTTACCGTCCGGTTTATGTAAGTGGTGGTCGTTGGTCTTTTAGGGTTTACATCACTTACACCAACCATAATCATTTCTATTTCCCGCGGCCGTATCATTACCGTACATATTGCGGTGGGCATTATCGTACGCACTATCACAACAGCTATTATCGCGGTCGTTACCATCATCCGCACTATACCGGTTCGTGGAGTATTCGAAATGATAAGTCGTACCACACCAGCCGCCGTTCAGATTTCGGTTCGGTGAACATCCGCCCTAATTCGCATAAGCGTCCGGCAGGCAGGGATGATGTATATACCACGCGACGTAGTAACGGTAGTAATAATCGCATTAGCACAGGTACACGTAACAGCAGTACGCGACGTAGTAGTGTGGATAGTGGCAGAAAGTCGAGTAAAGAGAAAATAGAAACCACAAGAACTAAAAATAATGATAAGAGCCCCAGCCGTAGCAGGGTAAAGACGGCAAGCAAGGAAAGAAGAAATGCTTCCGGCGTACGGAGTTCCGAAAGCCGTCGCAGCAGCTTTTCAAGCACTACCCGCAGTTCTACCGGCAGTAGCTCTTCCCGCTCTTCGGAAAGGAGATAGAAGAACAAAAAACTCCCCTCTTGTCAGCCTGGAGGCAGGGAGAGGGGAGAATCAAACACAACAACTAAAATTATACTTCTTTTTTTATTCAATCGGTTCTCCCTTATAGAAATCCAGAATCTTGGTACGGAACAGATAGTCATACTTGGCTTGCAATTCGTCTGATTGGGATTTCATAAGGTTCTGTTTTGCTTCATTGTATTCTACGGCATTTGCTTTTCCGTTCTCATACTTTTCGCTCATCAGCTTGAAAGACTCTTCGCTGGCAACGGTGGCTGTATGGCTACTGGTATATTTGCTTTCAGCAGCAGCGGCGTTGTACCATGCTTGTTGGATTTCTTTATAAAGTGTCTTCTTGGCATTATCCAATTGCAAGGCATAGTTTTCACGTTGCAGACGTGCCGTGCGTACCCGGTTACGGGTAGAGAGACGGTTGAAAATAGGTACGCTGAGGTTGAATCCTACATATTTGTTGAAGTTATCGTTCATCTGCTGGCTGAAAGTACGGTCGATGGTAGAATAGTAATTCGTACCGAGACTACCGTTCAGGCTCAGTTGCGGGTAGTAGTTGCTCTGGGCAATACGGATATTGTGTTTACTGCCTTCCAAGCGGAACTGTGCAGCTTGTATGGAAGCCTTACTCACCATGGCTGTTTGGAATATCTCATCCGGAGGAGTGAGAGGGACTAAATCCAGATTGACTGCCGGAGATTCCAGATTGAACCCTTCCGGTGTTTCCAGTTCGATAAGCTGGCTAAGGTCGAGCAGGGCCAACTTATAGTTGTTGTTTGTCTGCACTACATTCATCTCGTCTTGTGCCACACGTGCTTTGGCTTCTGCCAGTTCTGCCGGAGAGGCTTTTCCCAAGTCGGCAAGCCGGCTGATGCGGACATATTGCTCTTTGCTCAATTGCACTTGTCCCAACGCCACCTGGTGGAGCTCTTCATTGAACAGCACCTGAAGGTAGGCCGAAGCTATATTGATGGCAATGTCTTCCTTGGCTTTGTCCAGGTCGGCAATGGCAGCTTTGAGGTTTAGTTTGGCCAATGCATACTGGTGGGGAATTTCCAGACCGGTAAAGATAGGTATGCTGGTATTGACAGACATATTAGTGCCGTGGCTGCTGGTGTTGACGTATACAGTGGAATAGTCTCCCGTATCCTCATTTTTGATGGCTGTTTGCGTACGTCCCCAGTTCCAGCTCTGGCCGGCACTGGCATTCAGGTTCGGCAGTCGTGCCCATTTGGCTGTATTTACTTCGACAGCACTCTGTTCGGCAGCGTTGGCTGTCTGGCGGATACTGATGTTATGCTCGATGGCATAGTCTATGCATTGGCGTAAAGACCATCGTTCCTGCGCCTGCACTGAGATACTGCCGAATATTGCGAGGTATAAGAATATCTTTTTATTCATATCGTATATCTTTTTAAGCTATTCCGTTTGTTAATCCTTTTTCTCTGCACCGCGAATCTTATCCTGGGCACTGATACCGCTTTTGATGGCAATCTTTATGCCGTCACTCATGCCGACCTGGATGGGGCGGCGTTCGAACTTCTGTACCGGTACGCTGTCCGTCATTACGTATACAAAGGTGCTGTCACCATTGAATTCAATGGTACTTTCCGGTACGGCAAGCGTTTTCTGGGCACGGTCCAATACGATTTCTGCGTTGGCAGAATAGCCGGAACGTATCTGTACGCTGTCCGGTGCGGCAATGGCAGCTTTGATTTCAAACTGGTTGGCACCGTTTTCTTCCACACCCTTCGGAGATATGTATTCCAGTGTGGCATCGAACGAAAGATTCTGCAGGGCGCCGATTGTCAGTTTCACCGGCATGCCTTCGTGCACACGGCCCACTTCCGTTTCGTCAATGTTGCCGCGGAAAATCAAATCGTTCATGTTGGCAACGGTAGCGATGGTGGTTCCGTCATTGAAAGTGTTACTCATGATAACCGAGTTACCGACTTTGATGGGTACATCCAGAATCAGACCGGTAATGGTGGAACGGATCAGGGTACTACTGAAAGAGGCGCTGTTCTTGGTGATGCCTTCCTTTACAATTTCCAGGTTATCTTTTGCTGTCTGCAGTTCCTCGCGTGCCTGCTTCACGCTTACTTCCCCTTTTTCGTACTCTTCAGCGCTGATAAGCTTGTCGTTGTACAGTTTCTGGGTACGGGCGAAATCCGTTTCGGCTTGGGCAGCGTTGATTTCCGCCAATCGTACGCGGCTTTCGGCAGAGTTCAATTGTCCCAGTTCGGGTATCACCTTTACTTTGGCAAGCACTTCCCCTTGCTTCACACTTTGTCCTGCTTCCTTGTATACTTCGGCAATGATACCGGAAATCTGCGGCTTGATAAGGACTTCATCTCTCGGTTCCACTTTGCCGGTGGCTACGGTAGTCTTTTCAAGGTCTGTCACTTCCGGAACTATCGTTTCGTATACTGTTACTTTAGGTTGGGACTTCTGGTACAGAAAAACGAATGTCCAAATGAATAAGGCAGCAATTACTACCAATAATGCGATTTTCAGAAACTTCTTTGTTTTCATCTTATATTTACGATTTAATTATTTACGATTGATATAGCCATTATTTCATGGCTTACGGTTAGTGGTCTCTCTATAAGTTTATTCATCCCTGATGGCTTCAATTGGCTTGATTGCCATGGCGCGATAGGCAGGTGCCAGTCCGGCAAGCACTCCTAATGCGATGAGGAGGATGCAGGTTCCGATAGCCAGTCCGAATGAAACCTGGTAGTGGGTTTTGATAACTCCAGGGTCATTGGCGGCCTTTTCAAGTATTTGCAGTACAAATACGGCAAAAGAAATACCTGCCATACCCGCTATAGTGGTCAGCACCATGCTTTCCGAAAGAATTTGTTGCAGAATGTCTTTAGGACGGGCACCTATGGCACGGCGTATGCCTATTTCCGTTGTGCGCTCCTTGACGGTTACCATCATGATATTCGATACGCCGATAGCTCCGGCAAACAGCGTCCCCAAACCTACCATCCAGATTAGAAAGCGCACTCCAATCATCAGGTTGTCCATCATGGAGAACATAGCTTCCGCATTCAGAAGCATGACGGCTTGTTTGTCATCGGGAGCAATGTAGTGCGCCGCTTTTACAAGACGTTCCACTTCGGGCTGCACGTCTTTCACTTTTACTCCCGGTTTCATGATGAAACATACTACATGCAGTTTCTTTCCGAGGTTGTAGGTCTGTTGCATGGTGGAAAAAGGCAATGTAATGGCTTCAGAGGCCTGCCCTTGTATATTGACATTGCCTTCGGATGAACACATTCCGATAACCCGGTAATAGATACCATTTACCCGGACATATTTGCCGCAGGGGTCTTCACCGGGTTTGAAGAGGCTTTCATAAACACGTTTGCCGATTACACACACTTTACGCGACTCTTTAATGTCGACATCATTGATGAAACGTCCATAGGTCATCTCTTGATGTTCTATCTGTTCATATTCGGGATACAAGCCTTTCACACTACAGTCGTACTTGTTGTCTCCGTAGACAGCCACTTGTCCCCATAAGGCAATGGAAGGCGTGGCAAGCGCCACACCGTCCACATTGCGTACACGGTCCACATCTTCCATCTCCAAATCCCACCATCGTCCTTTGCGAAAACCTTTATAAGCCTCGCTTGTCTTTTGTGCAGCGATAAAGCCCGAGTTGGTTGCAAATCCTTCGAACTGGGATTTTAGTTCTTCCTGCATGCCCTGGCCGCCACCGATAAGCGCCACCAGCATAAAGATACCCCAGAATACGCCGAACGCCGTAAGCAGGCTTCTCGTTTTGTTCCTTGTTATTGTGATGAGGATTTCCTCACACGTATCTATGTCTATTCTCATAATCTTTAATCTGCTCTAAGTGCTTCAATAGGACTGATACTTACCGCTTTCTTAGCCGGGAAGAACCCAGCCAACGTACCCGCTATGATAAGGGTCAGGGTAGCTTGGATAGCAATACTGAGGTCTACGGTGGGATCGGAGAACATGGTCTGCTGGAACATGCCGGCATCCATCGTCTGGCTACCGAAAGCAGAGTTCATCCATTCCGTCACCCCGATGCCTGCCACCATACCGATATAACCGAATAGCGTAGTGATAGTCACGCTTTCCACAATAATCAGCCAAAGGATGGAGAAAGGTTTTGCTCCCAATGCCTTACGGATACCAAATTCCCGGGTACGTTCTTTCACGGTAATCAGCATTATGTTCGACACGCCGACAATCCCACTCAACAGTGTAAAGATACCGATAACCCAGATTGCAGTCCGGAGGATACCCATTGCATTCTGTGTCTGCAGATAGTTGGTGAAACGATTCCATATCCATATGGCGCTCTCATCCGTGGGGTCAAAGCGGTGATTGGTGGCAATAGCCTTGCGGTATTCTTTTTCAAAGGCTTCGTTACTTTCTATGCTGTGCAGGTTCTTGGTTGTAAAGATGATGTTATTCAGCTTGTCTCCTTTATTATAGATGGTCTGCAAGGTGGAGAAGGGGATATACGCTTCGTTTGCCTCGCGGTCTCCCTGGTCATTGTAGAGGCCTACTACTTGATAGGCCACTCCACTGGCATTGACAAATTGTCCGATGGGTTCAGTATGCGTTTTTCCGAAAAGGATATCTGCAGATTTCTTATGGAGGATGATGACTTTACGTCGGTCTTTCAGGTCGTTGTAGTTGATGAAACGTCCGTCCGCTGTTTTCACGGTTTCCACTTCGGTGTAGTTGGGATATACGCCCAGCAGAGAGATATTGATATATTCTTGTCCGAAGCTGACGTTTACATTACTTTGACGCACGGTGGCACCGGCACTGATGACATTTTCGGTGAATTGCTTCTCCGTGTCATCCATGTCCCGGTTGTCCAGTTGGACGCGGCGTCCTTCTTTCAGACCGTCGTATGACTTGGTGGTCCAGCCGGGGAAGATGCGGATAGAGTTCAAGGCACGCTCCGACGCATTTTGCTCGAAGGCATGTATGATACCGTTTCCGGCTCCGAGCAGCACGATGAGCATGAAGATTCCCCATGCCACGGCAAAGCCCGTCAGGAATGTACGCAGTTTGTTGCGTTTGATGGTTCCGTATATTTCTTGCCAAAGGTCTATCATTGATAATTAAAAATTAAGAATTAAAAATTAAAGGGGGAGGGGGCTCTTCCTTTATTATTTCATGAATCCGTCTTTTCCGAACGGGCTTGCATCGTGGTTCAGATTCGTCTCGATGCTACCTATGATACCGTCTTTGATATGGATAATCTTGTCCGTCTGGTTGGCAACACCGCTTTCGTGGGTCACGACTACGATGGTCATGCCTGTATCGTGCAGTTCCTTTAGAATCTGCATCACCTCTACGGAAGTCTTGCTGTCGAGCGCGCCGGTAGGTTCATCGGCAAGGATAATCTGCGGTTGGGTAATGAGGGCACGGGCGATGGCTACACGTTGTTTCTGTCCACCGGACATCTCATTTGGCATGTGGTGTGCCCACTCTTTCAGCCCCAGGCGGTCCAGATATTCCAGTGCCAGCGCATTACGTTTGCGGCGGCTCACTCCTTGATAAAAGAGAGGAAGCGCCACATTCTCCACTGCATTCTTGAAGGAAATGAGATTGAAGGACTGGAAGATGAAACCAATCATACGGTTGCGGTACTCGGCTGCCTTCGTTTCGCTGAGGTTCTTGATGAGGGTACCGTTCAGATAATATTCCCCCGTGTCGTAACTATCCAGAATACCCAGTATATTGAGTAAAGTGGACTTTCCCGAACCCGATGAGCCCATGATGGAAACAAATTCGCCTTTCTGAATGTCGAGGTTGATACCTTTGAGCACATGCAGCGGTGCTCCGTTGTTGTAGGTCTTGTTAATGTCTTTTAGTTGTATCACTGTTTTCCCTGTTTATTGCTTTACTCTTATTAATTTTCACTATTAGACGCAGCAATGCTACGAAAAGTTGCAAAAGTTGCAAACTTTTTTAAAAAAAGATTTTGCAGTGTCGTTTTTCTTTGTGATTTTTGTAACCATGAATGTGATTAACTAACCCTTTAAACAAAAGTAATATCATGAATTCAAACATGGAAAAGCCCTATGTAGTGGGCATTGACATAGGCGGAACAAACACCGTCTTTGGTATTGTAGACGCACGCGGAACTATTATTGCAAGCAGTTCCATCAAAACCGGAGCTTATGAGGACGTCAATGATTACGTAGACGAAGTTTGCAAGAATCTGTTGCCGCTCATTATTGCCAACGGTGGAGTAGACAAGATAAAAGGTATCGGTATCGGTGCTCCTAACGGAAACTATTACAGCGGTACTATTGAGTTTGCCCCGAACCTTCCCTGGAAGGGTGTAATTCCTTTGGCTGCCATGTTTGAAGAGCGCTTGGGTATCCCTACCGCTTTGACAAACGACGCCAATGCTGCCGGTATCGGTGAAATGACTTACGGTGCGGCTCGTGGTATGAAAGACTTTATCATGATAACTCTTGGCACCGGTGTAGGTAGCGGTATCGTTATTAACGGTCAGATGGTATATGGCCATGACGGTTTTGCCGGAGAGTTGGGACATACTATTATCCGTCGTGAAAACGGACGTCTCTGCGGATGCGGACGTCACGGCTGTCTGGAAACTTATTGTTCGGCTACGGGTGTGGCGCGTTCTGCACGTGAGTTCCTGACCAAGAGTACCGAACCGAGTTTGTTGCGCGACATTCCGGCAGAAAACATTACTTCCAAGGATGTGTATGATGCAGCGGTGAAGGGTGACAAGATTGCTCAAGACATCTTTGAGTTTACCGGAACCATCTTGGGTGAGGCTTTGGCTGACTTCATCGCTTTCTCCAGTCCGGAAGCTATCGTGTTGTTCGGTGGTCTGGCAAAAGCGGGAGACTATATCTTCAAGCCTATCCAGAAAGCTATTGACGACAATGTATTGAATATCTACAAAGGTAAGACCAAGTTGCTGGCTTCCGAGTTGAAGGACTCTGATGCTGCAGTGCTGGGTGCCAGTGCGTTGGGCTGGGAGCTGAGAGATATCAAGTAATCAATATTAGGGAAACTGATAAAGGAGGGGATATGTCAAAACTCCCCTTCTATCGAAATCACCCTCGCTACACCTATCTGTGGCGAGGGTGATTTTTAGTTTATGAGAGTTTCGACACACCTTTTTTTCTTTAGTGGCACATATTCCTCAGCAATAAAGTTATGTCACAAGTTGCTTCCACACTTCCACCCATTCTCTGTATCCCTTTATTCATCGGGGTTGCGGATGCTGTGGAAGCAACTTGAAAAGGTGGAAGCAACTTTTGCTTCCACCTTAAATTTACGCCAAATAATCTATTAATGTCTTGTAGTACAATAAATTAATAGGATATGGGGCAATTTGCCAATATCGTGTAAACAAGCTATTGGTTTCCTGCAAACACGGTATTAACTTCGTAAAAGCCCGTGCGATAATAGGTGGAAGTCAGGCTTTTGGTATGGATAAGATAGGTATTCAGTATAGGCAAGCTATGCATATGAGAGCTGTTTAACGGCCGTGAGGCGTTCGCCTAACGGCCATAAAGCACCTTGTTGACGGTCGTTAGCAGAGCGCCTCACGGCCGTTGGGCGCTGATAAACTAACATATCAGCAAGAAGGAAGGCTTATGTGAAAGGAAAGGAGCGCAGGCTTACAATGTTTTGAATGAGGGAGTAGCAGTAGAGTATCGCATGGTGTGTATGCCTACTGTGTATATCACTAAAAAAGGGAAACCGACATTGTCAGTTTCCCTTTTTTATTTCGAAATAGGAGTCTGGAATTAACCGTTAACTCTTTTTTCTTTGATTCTTGCTTTCTTACCGGTAAGAGCGCGCAGGTAGTACAGTTTAGCGCGACGAACTTTACCCACTTTGTTCACTTCGATGCTGTCGATAGCCGGTGATTCAATCGGGAAAATACGTTCTACGCCTATGGTTCCTGACATCTTACGTACTGTAAAACGCTTCTTGTCTCCATGTCCGGCAATCTTGATAACAACACCACGGTACAGCTGTACACGTTCCTTGTTACCCTCGACAATACGATATGCTACTGTTACAGTGTCACCTGCCTTGAAGCTCGGGTGCTGTTTTCCGGTAGCAAATGCTTCTTCTGCAATTTTAATTAAATCCATTGTTTTTATTATTAAATTGTTTCATCGTTACAACGCAACATACCAGGCTTCTCTCTTGGTGTCCTGACAGCGATTGCGCGAAAGCGGTGCAAAGGAACGAATTATTTGCCAGATACACAAGTGCTTCAAGCTTTTTTTCGCCAGTTGGGATGATTTTTGAGCGTTTCATTCTGCTAAACGCAAGTCTAAATAATCGGTTAATTGTGTGGCTCAGTCGCAAAAGAAAAGTATATTTGTAGCAATTTAAAACTAAATGAATATGAAGAAACAAACTTTCAGTCTCCTTGCGGGGGCAGTGTTGGCGGTTGTGCTTCTATTGGTTTCCTGCCATTCTTCTTACGAAGTGACCAAGGTAGAGGGAGGCAGAATTCCCATGAACTCTGTCTGGGATGCCGAGCCGGATGCCGAAGCCGTGGCTCTGCTGGCGCCTTACAAGGCCCGGATGGACAGCGTTATGTATCATGTGGTGGGAACCGCAGAAATGTCGATGGACAGATTCCGGCCCGAAAGCCTTTTATCCAATCTGATTGCAGATGTACTGCGTGAGGCTGCGGTGGAAGTGCTGGGCAAACCGGCCGATATGGGGCTAATCAATATCGGTGGAATCCGGAACTCCCTGACGGAAGGAGACATCACTACCGAAAACATCTATGAGATATTGCCTTTTGAGAATTCGCTCTGTGTGCTGACGATGAAAGGCTCTGCCATGAAGCACTTGTTTGAAAACATTGCGGTGAGACTTGGTGAAGGGGTGAGTGGTATACAGTTGGAAATCAGCAAGGATGGCAAGCTGCTCCAGGCTTCCATTGCCGGCAAGCCGGTGGAGGATGACCGTGACTATACGGTTGCCACGATTGATTATCTGGCTGATGGAAACGATGGAATGACGGCTTTCCTGCAGGCGGATAAAAGGGAGTGCCCGGATGGGGCTACACTGCGCGGTCTGTTCATGAAGTATGTGGAGAAGCAGACGGCAGCCGGCAAGAAGGTGACTTCGCGCATGGAGGGAAGAGTGGTCGTTAAAGAGTAAGCATTAAAAAAACAGAAGTTCTATGAAACATATGTATTCCTTGGCAGCCCTGCTGCTTTTCATGCTCCCCGCATCGGCACAGCAAGAGGAGCGTGTCATTACTGAAGAACCCCTTTGCCTGGTGTCCGCCGATTCTGTATCGTCCGGCCAATCCGGAAAACAACTGTTTATCCTGCACACCAGCGATACGCACAGCCGTATAGAACCCATCAGCGCCGAGGCTGCCGACGAGTATGCCGGGATGGGCGGTGTGGTGCGCCGTGCCGGTTTTGTAAAGCAGTTTCGCGGCAAGCATCCGGATATGTTGCTGCTGGATTGCGGAGACATCTCGCAAGGCACCCCTTATTATAACTTTTTCAAAGGCGAGCTGGAGGTCAAGATGATGAACCTCATGGGCTATAATGCCATGACGATAGGTAATCATGAATTTGATTTCGGACTTGAGAATATGGCGGAATTGTTCCGTATGGCGGATTTTCCCGTGGTCTGTTCCAATTATGACGTGACGGGTACGGTACTCGAAGGGCTGGTGAAGCCTTATATCACCTTGGTGCGCGAAGGGGTGAAAATCGGTATCTTCGGCCTGGCCCCCAAGATGGAAGGGCTGGTGCAGGCGGATAAATGCGTAGGCATTGTCTACAACGACCCGATAAAGGTGGCCCAGGAAATGACAGACCTTCTCAGGGAGAAGGAGAATTGCGAGGTTGTGATTTGCATGTCTCATTTGGGTATCCGCAGTGCAAATCCCGAAGGCGCTTCCGACGAGAACCTGGTAGGCAAGACGCGTGGCATTGATGTCATTTTGGGAGGACATTCGCATACTTTTATGGAAAAGCCTGCCGTTTATCTGAATGCGGACGGCAAGAGCGTTCCCGTGCTGCACACCGGAAAGAGTGGCATCTACGTAGGAGAAATGGTACTTACTTTAACTGAAAAATAGCATGATGAAAAGACTCACCCTCCTTTTATGGGTTGCAGGATTGTTTATATTGGGATTATCTTCACTTCACGCCCAGACGGGAGGCCCGTTTCTTCCTTCGGCTGCAGACAACCGGTGCCGGCAATGGGTGGACTCCGTGTTGTCAGGTCTGAATGTACACGAAAAAGTGGGGCAGCTCATCGTTGCCACCATTCCGGCCAGAGCAGACAAGGCCACGAAAAAGCAGATGCGCGAGCTGGTAAAGAAATACAAGGTCGGTGGCTTGCTGTTTTCCGAAGGTACTCCGGAAGAGCAGGCTATCTTGACCAATATGGCCCGGAAGGATGCCAAGATTCCCGTTATGGTTACTTTCGATGGAGAGTGGGGACTGTCAATGAGGCTGAAAGGCGCTCCGGACTATCCCCGTAATGCCGCCTTGGGATGTATCGAGGACAATGGCCTGATTGAAGAATATGGACGTGAGGTGGCCCGCCAGTTTCGCGAATTGGGGGTACACGTCAATTTTGCACCCGATGCGGATGTCAATACGAATCCGCTGAACCCGGTGATACACGTACGCTCCTTTGGCGAGAACCCGCAGCGGGTGGCGGAAAAGGTGGTGGCATACAGCCGTGGGCTCGAAAGCGGGGGCATACTTTCCGTTTGCAAGCATTTCCCCGGGCATGGCGACACGGATGTGGATTCTCATAAGGCGCTTCCCGCCTTGCACTACGACCGTGCACGCCTGGACAGTGTGGAGCTTTATCCCTTCAAGGAAATGGTACGTGCCGGATTGGGGGGTGTCATGGTAGGCCATCTGCAAGTGCAGGCGCTGGACCCGGACGGGGTGACTCCTTCTTCCTTGTCGCGGAATGTGGTGACCGGGTTGTTGAAGGATGAACTCGGCTTTAAAGGGCTGGTGTTTACCGATGCCTTGGACATGAAGGGTGTGTCTGCCATTCCGCAGGTAACTACCAAAGCGCTGCTGGCGGGAAATGATATGGTGCTGGTACAGTTCAATACGAAGAATGCGGTGCAGGAGCTGGTAGATGCAGTGGAGTCGGGACAACTGAGTAAGGACGAACTTGATGCCAAGTGCCGCAAGGTATTGATGTACAAGTATATGCTTGGTTTGAGAAACCGCCAGCCGCAACTTCGGGTCAGCGGAATGAGCTATCGCATCAATACGGAGGAAGCGCAGGCGTTGGCTGCCAAGTTGCGCCGTTCGGCAGTGACTGTATTGAACAATTATTTCGATGTCCTCCCGCTGGCACCGGTGGAAGGTGATATTGCCGTGCTCAGCATTGGAGAGAAGGAGGCGGATGCTCCCTTTGTGGAAGCTATGAAAAAGAATGCAGGCATCAGCCATTTCCACTTGCCTTGGAATGCCGATGAGGCTCTCTGGCAGGAAGTGCAGGGGCAGTTGGCTGCTTTCCGTCGCGTGGTTATCAGCATCACCGGTTCGGCTTATGTCAGCGACCGTGATGTGGCCTTTCTGGAAGGCTTGAACCTGCGTGCTCCGCTGGTCTATACTTTTTTTACCTCTTACCGTACATTGCAACCTCTGGTGCCCGCACTTGCCAAATCCAGCGCTGTGGTGCTGGCACATTCGGCAGAGACGGATTTGCAGCAATACGTGGCTGATGTTCTTTTTGCCAAAAAGTCGGCCAGTGGCAGAATGTCGATGAGTATCGGTAAACTGTTTCCAGCGGGAACGGGCTGTATGATTGAGCCGGGCATGAAACCGGGGAAGACTGTTCCGGAAGATTACGGCATGAAATCGTATGTGCTGCAAAGTATCGATGCCGTTGCCCGGAAGGGACTGGAAGCGGGAGCTTATCCCGGTTGCCGCGTGCTGGTGTGGAAAGACGGACTGCCGGTATATGACAAAGGCTTCGGAACCCACTCTGATAAGGATACCACTACCGTCCGTTCTTCGGACCTTTTTGATTTGGCTTCGCTGACCAAGACTACGGCTACGTTGCTTGCCGTCATGAAACTGTATGATGAGGGCAAGATAAAACTGGATGACAAGGTTTCCGCTTATCTGCCCTTCTTGCGCAATGGTAACAAGCGGAACATTACCATCCGCGAACTTTTGTTCCACGAATCGGGGCTTCCTCCCTATATCCGCTTCTACCTGGACATCATAGACCCGAATTCGGTACACGGCCCGTACTCCCAGAGTTGGGTGGACGAGTGGCATCGTACGCAGGTAAGCGAACATAGCTATTATTGTTCCGATTTTAAGTTCCGGAAAGGGATGGTGTCCGACAAGAATACACCGGTCTATACCCTGCACATGGCAGATGGCATGTGGCTGAACAAGAGTTTCAAGAATTCCATCCTTCAGCGAATAGCCAAGTGCGAGTTGGACGGCAAACGTTATGTTTACAGCGACCTTGGCTTCGTGCTGTTGCAGCAGGTGGTGGAGAAGGTGACGGAGCTGCCGATGGATTTGTACCTTGCCCGTGAGTTCTATGCCCCGATGGGATTGCAACGTACTATGTTTCTGCCTTTGACGAAGTTCACCAAAGCGGAAATCATGCCCACGGCATCCAATGACTTCCTGCGTCGCCAGGATATATGCGGATATGTGCATGACGAGACTGCTGCCTGCATGGGTGGGGTGTCCGGTAATGCAGGACTTTTCTCTACGGCCGAAGAGGTGGCAAAGGTTTATCAAATGTTGCTGAACGGCGGTGAATTCAATGGCAAGCGTTTCTTGAGTAAGGCAACCTGCCGTTTGTTTACGACGGAGAAATCCGCCATCAGCCGTCGCGGTCTGGGATTCGACAAGCCGGATGTATCTATTATAAAGCGCAGCCCTTGTGCTCCTTCCGCTTCGGAAGCGGTATATGGACATACCGGATTTACCGGTACTTGTGCTTGGGTGGACCCGGAAAACAAGACGGTGTATGTATTCCTCAGCAACCGCTTGTGCCCCAATGTATGGAACACGAAACTGGGTGACATGAATATAAGAAGAGATATCCAGGAATTGATTTATAAAAGTATGATTCCGCAAATCCCCTAAAAACAATCTATCTATAAGGAATGAAGAGAATATACCTGCTTGCCTATATCACTATATTGTGTTGTCTTTGTCCGCTTCTGAAAGCGCAGCTTGGCCCGATGCCGTTTACTCCGGTGCCGCCGAACGACCCTTCGCTTGTACGTCTCTTGAACAGTGACGTGCGGTGCAGGCAGTGGGTGGATTCCGTCATGCAGCGTCTGACTCTGAAAGAACGCATCGGACAACTGTTCATCTATACGATTGCCCCCCAGCAGGACAAGGCCAACAAGGAACTGCTGCGTAAGGTGGTGGAGGACTATAAGGTAGGCGGTCTGTTATTTTCCGGCGGATTGATGCAGAACCAGGTGATGTTGACCAATGAGGCGCAGCGGATGGCGGAAGTTCCGCTGATGATTACCTTTGACGGTGAATGGGGGCTGGCTATGCGCCTTCGCGGTACTCCGAACTTTCCGCGAAACATGGTGCTGGGCTGCATACAGAACGATACACTGATTTATGAATATGGGCGCGAAGTGGCCCGCCAATGCCGTGAACTGGGGGTGCAAGTGAATTTTGCTCCTGTAGCGGATGTGAATATCAATCCCAAGAATCCGGTTATCAATACCCGTTCCTTCGGTGAAAGTCCGTTCAATGTGGCGAACAAGGTTGTTGCCTACTCCAAAGGGTTGGAGGATGGTGGTGTACTTTCTGTCAGCAAGCACTTTCCGGGACATGGGGATACGGATGTGGATTCTCATAAGGCGTTGCCCGTGCTGCCTTTTACCCGTGCCCGTCTGGACAGTATAGAGCTTTATCCTTTCAGAAAAGCCATTCGTGCCGGATTGGGAGGAATGATGGTGGGGCACTTGGAGGTGCCTACCATAGAGCCGCAAAAGGGGCTCCCGTCTTCGCTTTCGCGTAAGGTAGTTTCCGGTCTGTTGGTGAATGACCTCGGCTTTCAGGGGCTTGTCTTTACGGATGCCCTTGCCATGAAAGGGGTATCGGGCAATGAAAGCATCTGTTTGCAGGCGCTGAAAGCCGGCAATGATTTGCTGCTTGTCCCCCGGCGTATTAAGGAAGAAGTGGAGGCTGTGCTTGCCGCTGTGAAAAAAGGGGAGCTGACAGAGAAAGAGATAGAGGCGAAATGCCGTAAAGTACTGAAATATAAATATGCCCTTGGGTTGGAAAAGAAACCCCATGTACAGCTTTCAGGTTTGGGGACCCGCATCAATACTCCGAAAACGCGTGATTTGATGCGCCGGCTGAACTTGGCGGCCATCACTGTGCTGGATAACCGGGACGAGGTACTTCCGCTGGACCCTTCCATCGGTGAAGTTGCCGTGCTCAATGTGGGAGAAGCGCAGGAAATCCGGCCGTTCCTCAAAGAACTGTCGCAGTATACCCGTCCTGTGGAGTTCCATTTGGGCAAGAATCTGCCGGAGGCTGACGGGAACCGTTTGAGAAATGCGCTGGCCAAGTATAAACGTATTCTGGTCTGTGTCACCGAACACCGTTTGACGCCCTATCAGAATTTCTTTGCAAAGTTCGCTCCTGACGTACCGGTGGTCTATCTGTTCTTTATTCCCGGCAAGCAGGTATTGCAGATAAAGCAAGGGAGCGCTGCTGCCGAAGCGGTGGTTTTGGCACACTCCTCCAACGGGGAGGTACAGCAGCAGGTTGTCCGGATTGTTTATGGCAGTGCTTGTTCAGAGGGACGCTTGTCTGCCAGTATCGGTAGCCGGTTTGCTGCCGGTGCGGGAGTGACGCTGACTCCTCAAAGCGCCCCCCGCTTTGTACCCGAAGAGCATGGTATGAATTCCCGTCTGCTGGCTGAAATAGACAAGATAGCCGAAGAAGGCATTCGTGAAGGGGCTTACCCCGGTTGCCAGGTAGTGGTGCTGAAGGATGGCAGGGAGATGTATAATAAAGCTTTCGGTACCCACGTCTGGAACAAGACCGGAAGTAAGGCGCTTCCCGTGAAGAAAACGGATGTGTACGACATCGCCTCGCTGACAAAGACCACGGCCACACTGCTTGCTGTGATGAAGTTGTACGATGGCGGACGTCTCAGCCTTACGGACCGGGTGTCGGATTATCTGCCTTTCCTACAGGATACGGACAAGAAGAATATTACGGTACGCGAACTGCTGATGCATGAATCCGGTCTACCTTCTACCTTGCTATTCTATCAGGAAGCGATTGATGAAGAGAGCTACACCGGCACTTTGTTCAAGGCACGTCCCGATGCCCGGCATTCCGCACGCATCGGACGGCAGACTTGGGCGAACCCTAAGTTCCGCTTCCGTCAGGGACTGACGTCGAAGGTGCAGACACCGGAATATACGATGCAAGTGTCCGACAGCCTTTGGCTGAACCGTTCTTTCAAGCAGGAGTACTTGCAGAAGATTGTGGATACTCCGCTTAGAGATAAACGTTACCGTTATAGTTGTGTGGGCTTTATCTTGTTGCAGCAGTTGGTCGAGGCGCGCACCGGCATGTCTATGGACGAATATCTGGCCAAGGAATTCTATACTCCGATGGGATTGGAGCGTACGGGGTATCTTCCTCTGCGCTTCTTGAAGAAGGAAGATATTGTACCTTCATCAACAGATCCTTTCTTGCGTAAGACTACCTTGCAAGGATTTGTACATGATGAATCCGCAGCTTTTCAGGGTGGCGTTTCCGGTAATGCCGGGCTGTTCTCCACTGCCGAAGAAGTGGCAAAAGTCTATCAGATGTTGCTGAATGGGGGTGAACTGGACGGTAAGCGCTATTTGAGCAAGGAGACCTGCAGGGTATTTACTACCACCGTCTCAAGGATAAGCCGCCGGGGGCTGGGATTTGATAAGCCCGACCGGCGTAATCCCCAGAAGAGTCCCTGCGCAGAGTCTGCCCCTGCTTCTGTCTACGGCCATACCGGTTTCACGGGCACTTGCGCCTGGACAGACCCGGAGAACGGCTTGGTTTATGTCTTTTTGAGCAACCGCACCTATCCGGATGTGTGGAATAACAAGTTGATGAGGCTGGATATAAGGACGAGGATTCAGGAGGCTGTATATAAGGCGATGCTGGGAGGAAAAAAATAACTGGTAGAATTAAAAAGAGCCTCCCTTGCTCACGCAGGAAAGGCTCTTTTCTTCTTCAATTTTGAAACAATTAAATTCTATCTGTTAAGCTTTAAGTGTGTGTCTTATCAGAACGCAATACCTACGCGCAGACCGAAATTGCTCAAACCGTCTACGCTGTACGTAAAGAGGTCACCTTTGTTCGTACCGTAGCTGTAATAGGCTGCGAAATGCAAGCCCGGTCCATAAGCCCAAGGATACACATTGAAACCAATTTCAGGAGATACATAGAAACCCCATGTATCTTTGTTGGCTTCGAATACGTTGAAAGTTGACTTCAACTGTGCATATTCAGCACCCAGTTTTACACCGGCATACGGCTGGAATGCACCTCCACGGTTCCATACATAGCGGGAGGCCAGACCGAAAGGCAACTGGAATGCAGTGTGCTGCTGGTCGGTATTCAGACTGCCGCCTTCGCCTACGGGAAGTGTCTGGCGACCGAAATACTCATGGTTGCTATGGTAGTTCAAGAAAGCTCCCAATGCAAAATTGTCTGTCAGGAAGTAACCGCCTTCAAAATTCATACCCCAGCCGCTTGATTTGTCGGCGAAGTTGTTGCTGAGAGGAAAGTTATATTGCCAGTCGATATTGGCATAACCGTTATCGGTCATCTGTGCCTTCGTCGGTAGGGCGAAGACGAGAGCAAGAGCGGCAACCGCAAATACTCTCAAGGAAAGATATTTTATTGTTTTCATACTTTGTTCTTGTTTTTTTGGTTCAATGGCAACTTCCCAGTCCGGAAAGGATGCTGCCGTATTATTCTTGTTACCTTAATATTGGGTAACCCGTCATTTGTCACTTATAGCTCGTAGCTTGTCACTACTTGTTAGTCAGGTAAGTTGATTGAGTGAAAGCTTGGTTCACACCTTGCACGGCAAGTTTGGTATTGACAGAAGTAGAACCACTCAGCAAGCCGCTCATATAGCTGGTCCACAGAACAGGAAGTTTCTCGCTCTGGCCTTGCGGCGCCTCCAGATTCAACAATTCGCTGATAAAGGAACCGGTGCTGTAGGAATAGTTCACGGCATAGGGATAATACCATCCGCCCCAGTTGCCCCAGTAAGGAGCATCCCAGTAGCCTGGATAGTTCCACCACCATTCGGGACGTCCGTAGTCGGTGAAGTAATAGGTACTTCTGACATAGCTTACCTGCAAGCCAAGGTCGGCTTCTTCCCGGTCATCCACACGGATGTAGCCGCGGCTGTTCATGTTAGCAACATAAGCGCTGAGAATTTCCTGGGCATTCTCATCTTTCCAGTATTCGGCGTTTTCCTTATCACCGATGACCAGAATGCTGTCCGGCAAGTAATAAGTTTCGAAGGTTTTGAAATCCGCCTTCTTGTCATAGTTGGTATAAACCAGATAATTATTGTCCAGCTTATCCATGTCAGGGTCTTTTTCGCAAGATGCAAGCGTCACTGCAAAGACCGCTAATAATAGGGGAATAAATTTCTTCATACTTTTATAATTGTTTAGGTTTAATATAAATTCCTGCCCTATGGTACCTTAGGCTTTTGTGAGAAAAAACAAGATAGGATATAAAAGGTTCACGTAGAGGTATGTTAAAAGTAATAAAGGAATAGGGTGACAGCACTTTTAACGTAACTGTCACCCTATTGCACTTATCATGTCATTACTTTATCACCCTGTCATCTTTTCCATATCCGTGCTGTCCATCCTCCTCCGGGTGCCATGTGTATGTTCAGCTTGTCCCTCGAGGTCACGGTGCGTACTTCTTTCTTGTAGTCGGTTGCTTCCCGGTCGGCATTGATGCCGTCGGAAAAGATTTCGGCTTCGTAACTTCCTTCTCCGAGGAAGGAAAGGTCGATGGTACAGTCGCGTGGTGTCCAGTCGGTCATGGAGGCGATGTACCAGACATCTCCCTTGCGGCGTGCCAGTGTAAGGTATTCGCCTACTTCACCGTCCAGTGCCACGGTCTCGTCGAAAACGGTAGGCACTTTGGCAATGAAATCCGTGCATTCCTGCTCCTTCATATATTTGCTGGGGCTGTCGGCAAGCATTTGCAGCGGGGCTTCGAAGAGGGTGTACATCGCCATCTGGTGGACGCGCGTACCCTGGCTCATCGGATGGTCGTTGACGGCACGGAAGGTTTCGCGGGTTGCGTTCATCATGGCTCCCGGTGTGTAGTCCATCGGGCCGACAAGCATGCGCAGGTAGGGAGCAGTCACGTCATAGCGTGGGAAGTTGTGGAGCGGGCTACCGTTCACTATCGGTTCCCATTTGGCATTCTCCAGTCCCTTTACACCTTCAAAGTTTAGGACGTTGGGATAGGTGCGCTGTATACCGTATGGCTTGAGTCCATGTAGGTCTAATACCAGGCGGTGCTCGGCGGCGCAGGCTACAATGCGTTCTACAGACTGTACCAGTGGCTGGTCGTCACGGTCGAAGAAGTCTATCTTGAAGCCTTTGATACCCATCTGTGCATAGTGGCTGAATGCGGCTTCCGTATCTTTGGCAGAGTTTCGCCAGCTTGCCCAGAGAATGATGCCGACGCCCTTCTGGTTTCCGTAGGCTACCAGTTCCTTTAAATCGATATTCGGATTCAGGTCTTTCAATAAGGATTCGTTTCCGCTCCAGCCGTCATCGATGATGATATATTCCAGGTTGTTGTCGGCGGCAAAGTCGATGAATGCCTTATAAGTCGGGGTGTTCATGCCGGCTTTGAAGTCTACGCCAGTCAGGTTGCAGGTGTTCCACCAGTCCCAAGCCACTTTGCCAGGTTTAATCCAGGAAATGTCTTTGATGCGGCAGGCGGGGGCAAGACGCTGTGCCATGTCGTTGTCGGCAAGCTGCGTGTCCTTTTCGGTGACGAGCACCACACGCCAGGGGAGCTCCTGCTTGGCACAACGGGCGATGTAGTCTGCACGCTTGGTCGGTATCAGGTTCAGCCGGTTGTGTCCGCCGATTATTTCTTCCAGCGGATAGGGGGCAAATGCTGCCTGCACTCCTTGACGTGTCTGGGGATTTACAGTGAGGAACATGCCGGGATAGTTTTCCAATCCGGCTTCCATGATAACGGCTTTCTTTCCTCCGTCCAGGCAAACCATCAGTGGGGTGATGGAGAGTGAGTCGGTGTGCATTTTGGACAACGGGGCTTCGTCGTAGTAAGACTCGAAGGAGAAGCAATAGCGCTCACCGTTGCGGTTGTCGTTTATGTAAGGTACAAATGCCTGGTAATCCTTGTCGAAATTGAAGTCCGCAGTTTCGTTGAGGACGATAAACGGCTTGTTCTGTTCGGAAATGAAGCGGTAGGCAGCGCCGTCATCGTATGCGCGGAACTGTACGCTGTAGCCTCCGCGGCATTTCAGTGTCAACTGGTTGTAGACATCCTCCACACTTGCCTTTTTGTAGAGGGGAGTGGGGAAGGAGGACTCCACGGACTTGCGTTCTGCACGGATTACTTTTACATTTTTACCGAAAGTTATTGCTTTCTTGGCTGATTTTTCATCTCTGCCTTGCAGGGCGATGGCAGAGGGTTGCAGCACCGTGGTTCCGTCGTGTGCTATCTGCCAGGTGAGGGCTTCTCCGGCATCTACCGTAACGGATAGTTTTCCGTTGGGTGATGCAAGTTGGTATTGCTGTGCACGGACCGTGCCCAAGCAAAGGAATAATAAACAAAAGGTTTGAATAAGGAGGCTTTTCATGTTGATTTATTTTTGAATGATTTTCTTTATCTTCTCCAGTTCCTCGGCAGAGAAGTCTGTATTTTCAGTCGCTTTCAGGTTATCTGCCAGTTGGGTAACGGAGCTCGCTCCGATGATGACGCTTGTCACCAGGTCGTCCTTCAACAACCAGGCAAGTGACATCTCGGCAAGGGTTTGCCCGCGTGAGGCAGCAACTTCGTTGAGTGCCTTGATTTTTTGCAGCGTCTCGTCGGTCAGTGCTTCTTTCTTCAGGAAAGCTCCCTTTGCCATGCGCGAATCTTCGGGAATACCGTTCAGGTAGCGGTTGGTCAGCAGGCCCTGCGCCAGCGGGGAGAAGGCGATGAAGCCGGTTCCGTTCCCTTTGGCTTGCTGCAGGATACCTTCTTCTTCCGGTTCGCGGTTGAAGAGATTGTATCTGCCTTGATAGAGCAGGCAGTGTACATCCCGTTCTTCCAGGTATTTGTAGGCAAACTCGGCCGCCTCTTTGGGATATTTGGAGATTCCTACATAGAGTGCTTTGCCTTGCCGTACGATATCAACCAGTGCTTGCAGGGTCTCTTCAAGCGGAGTATCCGGGCCGTAGCGGTGGGAGTAGAAGATGTCCACATACTCCAGGTTCATCCGTTTCAGACTTTGGTTGAGGCTGCTCATCAGGTACTTGCGTGAACCCCACTCCCCGTAGGGGCCGGGCCACATGTCGTGTCCGGCCTTGGTGGAGATGAATAGTTCGTCCCGATAGGGCATGAAGGATTTCTTCATAATCATTCCGAAAGTCTCTTCGGCGGAACCGTAGGAAGGACCGTAATTGTTGGCGAGGTCGAAATGCGTGATTCCACGGTCGAAGGCATAGTGCGCCATGGCTTGGGAATTGGCAAATGTGTTCACGTCGCCGAAATTGTGCCACAATCCGAGTGATATTTCAGGCAGCAGGATGCCGCTTTGCCCGCAACGGCGGAATTTCATGCCGTTGTCATAGCGTTCGGGCGCTGGAGAATAAATAGGGTTTATCATGATATTGTATTTTGTGGGTTATCCCATTATTACTTCTACTGTATGCGTGCCCGGCAGATGGTTCACCACATTGCCTTCTATCGGCTGGCCGTCTACTGTGACGGACTTGATGCCTTTGCACACACCATCGGGATTCTTCACGGTAATATGATATTCTGCCCCGCGGAACCTACGCTTCACGTTGAAGCCTTTCCAGCCTGCCGGGATACAAGGATTGATTTCCAGACCTTCATACGAAGGCTTGATGCCGAGTATGAATTGCGTGATGGCATACCACATCCAGGCAGCCGTTCCCGTCAGCCAGCTGTTCTTGCCTTCACCGGGGCGGGCGGCGTCCTTGCCGGCCACCATCTGGCAGCATACGTAAGGTTCTACTTTATGCAGGGCACTGTGTTCTTCGGTGTACGACGGGCATATCTTGCGGAAATACTCCCAGGAACGGTCACCCCGTCCCAGTACGGTTTCTCCGATGATGACCCACGGGTTGTTGTGGCAGAAGATGCCCGCATTTTCCTTGTAGCCGGCGGGATAGGTGGAGATTTCTCCATACTCCACAACATAGCGGGTGAAGGGCGGATTGTTGAGTACAATACCGTGCTCGCAGTCCAGGCGTTCCTTTACGGAGTCCAGTGCTTTTTCTACCATGCCTTCTTCCAGTCCGATGCCTGCCATGGTGCACCAGCCTTGCGATTCGATGAAGATTTGTCCTTCTTCGTTCTCTTTGGAACCTACCTTGTGGCCGAAGTAATCGTAGGCGCGCAAGTACCAGTCACCGTCCCAGCCATGTTTTTTCACGGCTTCCACCATGTTCTCTATATAGGTTTGCGCTCTGTTTGCTTCGTCGTCTTTACCCAGGTGGCGGCATAGTTCCACATAGTCGCGTCCGCATACCACGAACAAGCCGGCAATCATCAGTGATTCTGCCTGGCTGCCTTCCGTCTGGTTTTCCGTGGTCTGGAAGGATTCATTCGGGTCCCAGGAGAAGCAGTTCAGGTTCAGGCAGTCGTTCCAGTCGGCACGGCCGATGAGGGGCAACATGTGGGGGCCGAGGTTCTCGATGACGTGGTTGAAGGAAACGCGCAGGTGCTCGAACAGAGAAACCTCCGAACCCTTCTTGTTGTCGAAGGGGACGGGCTCATCCAGGATACTGAAGTCTCCCGATTCCTTGATGTATGCCACCGTACCGAAGATAAGCCACATGGGGTCGTCGTTGAAGCCGCCGCCGATGTCGTTGTTGCCGCGTTTGGTCAGCGGTTGGTATTGGTGGTAGCATCCTCCGTCGGGGAATTGGGTAGAAGCTATGTCGATGATTCGTTCGCGGGCTCGTTCCGGTATCTGATGCACGAAGCCCACGAGGTCCTGGTTGGAGTCGCGGAAACCCATTCCACGACCGATGCCGCTTTCGAAGAAAGAGGCGGAGCGGGACATGTTGAAGGTAATCATGCACTGATACTGGTTCCAGATGTTCACCATGCGGTCCAGTTTTTCTTCGTCGGTCTTCACGACGTAGATGTCCAGCAGGCGGTCCCAGTAGGCTTTCAGTTCGGCAAAGGCAGCATCTACTTTGGCGGTAGTGTCGAAGGCCGAAATCATCGCCTTAGCCTTTACCTTATTTATAATAGGTGAAGAGGGTACACTCTGCTTGAACGCTTCATGCAGAGATTCTTCACGTTCCTCGAACTTTGCCTCCTGCTTGTTTTCCACATAGCCCAGCAGGAAGATGAAGTCGCGGCTTTCGCCGGGTTGCAGTTCTACTTCCAGATAGTGCGAGGCGATGGGACTCCAACCGTGGGCAATGCTGTTGCCCGGTCTGCCTTCTACTACCCGTTCCGGGTCGGCAAACTCGTTGTAGAGTCCCACGAATGTTTCGCGGTCGGTATCGAAACCGTCTACGGGTGTATTGACACTGTAGAAGGCGTAGTGATTGCGGCGTTCCTTGTATTCCGTCTTGTGGTAGATGACAGACCCGTCCACTTCCACCTCTCCCGTGGAGAAGTTACGCTGGAAGTTCTCCATGTCCGTAGCGGCATTCCACAAGCACCATTCGGCAAAGGAGAATAGTTTGAGTTTTCTCACTTTGGCAGAAGTATTCCGCAAGGTCAGCTTCTGCACCTCTCCCCAGGTCTTCAGTGGGACGAAGAAGAGCAGGCTGGCTTCGATGCCGTCTTTGGATCCGGTGATGCGGGTGTAGCTCATGCCGTGGCGACACTCGTAACTGTCGAGTGCAGTCTTGCAGGGCTTCCAGGTGGGAGACCATACGTTGCCGCCTTCATTGATGTAGAAGTAGCGTCCCCCGTTGTCCATCGGCACGTTGTTGTAGCGGTAGCGGGTGATGCGGCGGAACTTGGCGTCCTTGTAGAAGGAATAGCCTCCGGCGGTATTGGAGATGAGTGAGAAGAAATCTTCATTGCCCAGGTAGTTAATCCATGGCCAAGGTGTCTTGGGGTCGGTAATGACGTATTCGCGGTTGTCGTCATCGAAATATCCGAATCTTTTGTCTTGCATATTATTTCTTGTATTTAGTTTGATACATTCTTCGTTAGTTGTGGCATCCGGCCATTTTCCCGGAAGCACGCTTCAAATTTAAAAACTTTTCTCCTATCACCCTTGTTTGCCCGGCGTGTTTTTTCCCCTCGGAAACATGAAGTACCGGAAAAAGATACAAAAGTATCACTGTACGAGTCTATTTCGCCCTATCTTTGTAAACACATTTTATGATTAACCGATATGAAACACTTATTCGCATTTTTGTTCCTTCTTGGAATTACCTTTTCTCTTTCCGCCCAATCTGTCCGCGAACGTATTTTGCTGGATGACGGCTGGCAGTTTGCTTTTGGCAATGCTTCCTCACCGGAGAAAGACTTCGGCTGCGGAACGGAGTACTTCAACTATCTGACCAAGGCAGCCTCTATCCATAATGAGGGCCCTTACTCTCCCAAGTTCAATCCGGAGAAGTGGGGTGTGGACTGGAAGACGGTCAATCTTCCGCATGACTGGGTGGTTGATTTGCCTTATGCCAAAGAGGCGAGCCACAGTCATGGCTATAAAGCCGTCGGCTATAAATTCCCCGAAAACTCTGTGGGATGGTACCGAAAGACCATCACCGTGCCACAAGAGGACCTCGGCAAACATCTTTATCTTCAGTTCGACGGTATCTTCCGTGATGCCCGTATCTGGATAAACGGTTTCTACCTGGGACACGAACCGAGCGGCTATGCCACGCAGGTGTATGACATTACGGAATACTTGAATTACGGAGAAGAGAATCTTATCTGCGTCCGTGCGGATGCCACGCTCGAGGAGGGCTGGTTTTACGAGGGTGCGGGCATCTACCGCCATGTATGGCTGAACAAGACGGCGCCGTTACATGTAGCTCCTTTCGGAACCTTTGTGCACAGCACGCTGGCCGCACCTTTTGACAAGGCCAAGCTGACGATAGAGACCACTGTTGAAAACTCCGGTCTGCAAACGGAGGATTACCGCCTCTGCCATATCCTCCGGGATGCCGACGGCAAGGAAGTGGCACGCTGCGAAACGGCCGGTAAGCCGGTACTGCCGAAAGACCGCCAGCTCACCGTCGGTGAAATAGCGCTGGACAAACCTCATCTTTGGAGTGTGGATACACCTTATCTATATACACTGCTTACGGAAGTCTATCAGCATGGCAAGCTGGTGGATGCTTATACCACTACTACGGGTATTCGTGACATCCGCTTCGATGCCGACAAGGGCTTCCTCTTGAACGGACAGCCTCTGAAACTGAAAGGTGTGAACATGCACCAAGACCACCCCGGAGTAGGTGCCGGCATTCCCGATGCCCTGCAAGTGTACCGACTGAAGGAACTGAAGAAGTTCGGCTGCAATGCCTACCGTTCTTCCCATAACCCGATGACTCCCGAAATGCTCGATGCCTGCGACAGCCTCGGCATCCTTGTGATAGAAGAAAACCGTCTGACGGGTGTCAACGAGGAACATACTCGCCTGCTGAAACGCATGATAGACCGCGACCGCAACCATCCGTGCATTATCCTTTGGAGTGTAGGCAACGAGGAGTGGGGCATCGAGTGGAAAGAAAGCGGTACACGCATTGCTGCCACGATGCGCGAATATTGCCACCGTTTCGACCCTACGCGCCTCATGACCGTTGCTTCGAGCAGTGGCCCTGCCATCTTGATTCCCGCAGACGTGGCCGGTTATAACTACATCCTTCAGAATCCAGTAGAGCAGCACCGCAAGGATTATCCCGGCCGCCGTGCGCTCGGTTCGGAAGAGACTACGGGCTGTGGTACGCGCGGCATCTACTTCGATGCCCACGACAAAGGCCACATGGTGGCGCACAACCGCAAGCCGAACGGACCTGACAGCCTGCTGAACTGCATCGAGCGTGGCTGGAAATTCTATGACGAACGTCCCTATTTGGCGGGTCTTTTCTATTGGACGGGTTTCGACTACCGCGGCGAGCCCAACCCCATGAAGTTCCCGGCTACGGGCTCACAATTCGGCATTCTGGACTACTGTGGCTTCCCCAAGGACGAAGCCTGGTATCTGAAGTCCTGGTGGACGGATGAGCCGGTGCTGCACATCCTTCCTCACTGGAATCTGCAAGGTCACGAAGGTGATAGCATCGACATTTGGGTATACAGCAACTGCGATGAAGTGGAATTGACTGTGAACGGCAAGAAACTGGATCGCAAACCGATGCCCCGAAACGGCCATCTTTCCTGGAAAGCCGTTTTCCAGCCCGGTGCAGTGAAGGCTGTAGGCTATAAGAACGGCAAAAAAATATTGGCCCGTACTGTGGAGACTACCGGTGCTCCTGCCCGTATCTCCCTGACGGCAGACCGTCCCGTCATTCAGGCAGACAATCGGGATGTGACAGTGTGTAACATTGAGTTGCAGGACAAGAAGAAACGTTTTGTCCCCACTGCCTGCAACGACTTGACGATAACCGTCTCCGGTCCGGTACGCATCCTTGGGGTGGGGAATGGAGACCCCGCTTATCAGGCTACGGAACGTCCGGCCGACGCCGATGCCCGCACCTATCAAGTAAAGGCATTCAACGGACTTGCACAGGTGCTGTTGCAAAGTACCGGCGAAGCGGGAGAAGCCACACTGACGGTCGTTTCGGAAAACCTGCCGGAAACTTCCTGCGTTTTGAAGCTGCAGAAGTAAGCAGCTTATCATTCATATCATCCGGCGAAGCGGAGACCTTTCTTTTGTCTATGGGGCAAGAGAGGGATCTCCGCTTCTTTCTTCCTCAAACTATAGTGTGTAAGTGTACGAGATGCGCATCTCGTGTTGTATGAGATGTATATCTCGTACAGCATGAGATATACATCTCATACATCCTTACATTAGAGCCTGAGGGGGAGAAGAACGGAAGTTTTGCTTTTCCGGGCGGGACTTTCCCGGGTATCTGCTCATATATAACAATTATTACCTCTAAATGTAACAAATGGTACTGTTGTGGGATTAAAAAGAATGAGTATATTTGTGGCATGATATTTTTTTAACCAATGCCTATGGAAAACCAGAACTATATCATGAGGGAGATAACCCCTCTGTCGGAACGTGACTGTTTCTATATTGCCGATCGTCGCAAAACAGAATTTACCTACCCCATCCATTGTCACGCAGAGTATGAACTGAACTTCACGGAACATGCTTCCGGCGTACGTCGTGTGGTGGGCGATTCTGCCGAGATTATCGGTGATTATGACCTGGTGCTGATAACCGGTAAGGAGTTGGAGCATGTATGGGAGCAACATGAATGTACCTCCGGGGATATTCGGGAGATTACCATCCAGTTCTCTCCCGACTTGTTCTTCGGGAACGTTGTCAACAAGAACCAGTTCGACAGTATCCGCCGGATGCTGGAGCGTGCACAGTGCGGACTTAGTTTCCCCATGCAGGCCATCATGAAGGTGTACAACTGGCTGGATAAGCTGGCTTCCGAGGAGCAGGGCTTTTATGCCGTGATGAACTTTCTCCGTATCCTTTACGAACTTTCCCTCTATGACAATGCTCGGGTGTTGTCCAGTTCTTCGTTTGCCAAGATAGAGACTTTCTCTGACAGCCGCCGGGTACAGAAGGTGCAGAAATACATTTCCACCCATTATCAGGAGGATATCCGGTTGGCTTCATTGGCCGATATGGTGGGCATGACCCCGGTCTCTTTCAGCCGTTTCTTTCGCCTGCGCACCGGCAAGACGCTTTCCGACTACATTATTGATATCCGTCTGGGCTTTGCCACGCGTATGTTGGTAGATTCCACGCGTACTATTGCAGAGGTGTGCTATGATTGCGGCTTCAACAATCTGTCCAATTTCAATCGTATGTTCAAGCGGAAGAAGGGATGCTCGCCGAAGGAATTCCGTGAGAATTATCGGAAAAAGAAGCTGGTGATATGATAAAAAAGTATTGGTATTCTTCATTGAAAGTGCCTATTTTTGCACCAATGATTAATACTAATATCTGATATCATGAAAAGAGTTTTTTCCTTATTTTTATGTCTGCTGTGTGTATGTGCTGTGACGGCGCAGATACGCGGCAATGAGATCCGTGTAGTCGTTTCACCCGACCATAGCGATTGGGTGTATCGTCTGAATGAGAAGTGTACGTTTACCGTCCGGGTGCTGAAGGCACAGAACCTCTTGCCCGATGTCAAGATTGACTATGAACTGGGCCCCGAGATGTATCCTACTGAAGTAAAGAAAGACGTGGTGCTGAAAGATGGTACCTTGAAGTTGCAAGGCACGATGAAGACTGCAGGCTTCTTGCGTTGCAAGGTCAAGGCGCATGTGGACGGCCGGACTTATGAAGGGCTGGCTACATGCGCCTATGCTCCCGAGCAGCTGCAACCTGTGACGAAACTTCCTGCCGATTTTCGGGATTATTGGGCCAAGACCTTGGAAGAGGCGCGCAAGACTCCGTTGAATCCCCTTATGACACTGCTTCCCGAACGCTGTACGGAAACGGATAATGTATATCAGGTCAGCTTCCAGACAAAAGCTTGGGGAGGACGTTTTTACGGTATTCTCAGTATTCCCAAGAAAGAAGGGAAGTATCCGGCTTTGCTGCGTGTGCCCGGTGCGGGTGTCCGCCCTTATGCGGGAGATACGTATACGGCTCCTGGGAAGGTAATTACATTGGAGGTGGGTATCCACGGTATTCCCGTCACGATGCAGCAGTCTGTATATGATGTGCTGGCAGGTGGGGCGCTGAGCAATTATTGGATGTTCGGCCGCGACAATCGGGATGCTTCTTATTATAACCGTGTGGTTGTAGGTGCCTTGCGTGCCGTGGATTTCATCTGCTCACTGCCTCAGTACAACGGGAAGGCGCTGGGCGTTACGGGGTCCAGCCAGGGCGGTGCCTTGTCTGTGATTACGGCAGCCCTCGATTCACGTGTCACTTTTCTGGCTGCTGTTCATCCTGCCTTGTGCGATCATGAAGCGTTCTCCAAGAAACGTGCCTGCGGCTGGCCTCATTATTTCTATTATTACGGTGCTCCCGATAAGAAGCAGCTTGAGACGGTGCGCTATTATGATACGGCAAACTTTGCTCGCCTATTGAATGTGCCCGGTTGGTTCAGTTGGGGATACAACGATGAGGTTTGTCCTCCCACTTCCATGTATGCAGCCTATAATGTGATTACTTCCCCGAAGGAGCTGCATCCTTATCTGGAAACCGGTCATTACTGGTATCAGGAGCAATGGGATGAATGGCTGGACTGGATACGGAGACAACTTAATGTGTCAATGTGATTAATCACATTAGCACATTTATCTGATAATATAGTATCATTTTTTATGATACGGGCCACGTATCTTTGTATGTCGCTTAAAAACTGATAATATGAAGAAACAATTCCTTTTACTGACAGTACTTTTATTCCTTTTGGGAGCATGTGCCCCTAAGCCTGCGGAGCATTCGTTTATTAAGGTCAATGCCGATGGACAGTTCGTTCGCGACGGAAAACCCTATTATTTTGTAGGTGCCAATTTCTGGTACGGTGCCATTCTTGGTTCCGAAGGTGAAGGCGGCAATCGTGAACGGTTGCATAAGGAGCTGGACTTTCTGAAAAGTATTGGCATCAACAACCTGCGCGTATTGGTGGGTGCTGACGGTGAAAATGGCATAAAGACGCGGGTAGAGCCCTCTTTACAAGTGGCACCGGGCGTCTATAATGATACTATTTTAGCCGGATTGGATTATTTTATGAATGAACTGCGTGAACGTGATATGACAGCTGTCCTCTATTTGAACAATTCCTGGGAATGGAGCGGTGGCTATTCCGTTTACCTGCAATGGTCCGGACACGGTGATGCCGTGGTACCTGCCGTAGACGGATGGCCCGCCTATATGGAGTATGTCAAGCAGTTCCCCCAATCGGACAGCGCGAAGGCCTTGTTTGCCAATCATGTCAATTATATTGTTTCACGCACCAATAGGTATAATCAGATAAAGTATGTGGACGACCCCACTATTATGTCTTGGCAGATTGGTAACGAGCCTCGCGCTTTCTCTGACGAGAACAAGGAGCCGTTTGCCCGTTGGATGGCCGATGTAGCTGCACAAATCAAGTCCCTCGACCCGAACCACATGGTGTCTTCCGGCAGTGAGGGCGCGTGGGGATGCGAAATGGATATGAATCTTTTCGAGAAGATTCATGCCGACCCCAACATCAATTATCTGAATATCCACATCTGGCCCTACAACTGGGGCTGGGTGAAGGCGGACAGCCTGAAGGAACTTCTTCCGTGTGCCAAGGAAAATACTAAGAAGTATATAGATGACCACATGGTCATTGCTCGGAAGTACAGCAAGCCGATTGTTTTGGAGGAGTTCGGTTTTCCCCGTGACGGTTTCAGCTTTTCCAAAGAGGCACCGACCACTGCCCGCGATGAATATTACCGTTATGTATTCGACCTCATCCGCCAGGACCGTGAGAGCGGCGGACTCTTTGCCGGATGCAACTTCTGGGCATGGGGTGGTTTTGCCGGACAAAATCCCGACCATGTATTCTGGGAAAAGGGAGATGACTATACCGGTGACCCGGCTCAAGAACAACAAGGACTGAACTCTGTCTTTGCCACAGACAGCACTATTGAAATAATTAAAGCGGAAAACCGGAAGCTGCAAAATTGAACCTATCCGTGCTTTTCCGTGTAATCCCTGCCTGAAAATTAGAATGTAAGCGTGTACAAAGCGTTTGTACCGTTATATAAGAAAGATTATTACTCTAAATACTAAGTATGATATGAAAAGCATATGGAAAGTTATGTTGGCGGTTTGTTGCCTAGGTATGACCATTGGTTGTGGAACAAACCCGTCGAAGAATGAAAATGTAAAGGAAACGCTACCGGCATTGGTGGTCAATGGTACGCAGTTGATGAATACCGAAGGAGACACGGTGGTATTGCACGGTGTCAGCTATGGCTGGCATCAGTTCTGGCCCCGTTTCTACAATGCCTCTTCGGTTGCTTATCTGGTCAATGACTGGGGCGCACAAGTGCTTCGGGCCTCTATGGGAGTGGATTTGGATAGCGCCTGCTATGTGAACAAGCCCGAGTTCGGTATTGAGTGTGTTACGAAAGTGGTGGATGCTGCTATCGAGAACGGCGTTTACGTCATCATCGACTGGCATAGCCACAATCTGCGGCAGGAAGAAGCAAAGGAGTTCTTCACCCAAATGGCTACCCGTTACAAAGGGGTTCCTAATGTCATCTATGAGGTTTTCAACGAACCGGTGGAAGACAGTTGGGAGCAGGTGAAGTCATACTCTGTGGAGGTTATCAAGACGATTCGTGCCATAGAACCGGATGCCGTTATCCTCGTTGGTTGTCCGCATTGGGACCAGGACATCCATTTGGCAGCGGACGATCCTATTACCGGATATAGCAATATAATGTATACACTCCACTTTTATGCCAACACCCACGGACAGTGGCTGCGCGACCGCGCCGACTATGCTCTGGGCAAGGGCTTGCCGATTTTCGTTTCCGAATGCGCCGGTATGGAGGCAAGCGGGGACGGCCCCATCAGTAAAGAAGAGTGGGGGAATTGGCTGGACTGGATGCAGCGGCATTCCATCAGCTGGGTGGCCTGGTCTTTGTCTGACAAGGATGAGACTTGCTCCATGTTCTATCCGTCGGCTTCTTCCGAGGGAAACTGGAAAGATGCAGATATGAAGGAATGGGGAAGAATGGTACGGGACGAACTGAAGAAATGACTTTTTGTAGTAATGGATATTAACCAAATATTATTATTTGATAAAATAGTATTATAAGGTTTGCTGCTAAAAGTCTACTTTTGTCAAGCCTAATTAAAATTTGATAATAATCATATAATGTTTAACCGCTAATGAAATGAAAAATGCCTATGAGAAAGGAGTGATATGTATACCAACCACTTTATAGAATAAGGTATATTTAATTTTTCCTCAAAAAGAGAAGTTTAACCTTATATTAAACGGTAGATGCCGCCAGGCAATACCAATTCATTAATCTAAGAAAAATACAAGTATGAATTTAAATTTCAGAAGAACCGCGCTGCTCGTGGGTATCTGTTCGGCTGTCAGCCTGACTTATACTCCGCAACTTTTCGCCGCATCGGTCGATGCAATAGATGCTGTGCAGCAAGCAAAAAAAATCACAGGTACTGTAACAGATGCAATGGGACCGGTCATCGGTGCCAATGTATTGGAGAAAGGAACCACAAATGGTGTCATTACCGACATTGACGGTAATTTCACATTGAATGTTCAGCCGGGAGCAACGATTGTTGTGTCTTTTATCGGTTATCAGCCGCAAGAAATAGTGGTAGGTAACCAGACTAGTTTCAAGATTCAGCTAAAGGAAGATACGGAATTGTTGGATGAAGTAGTCGTAGTGGGTTACGGTGTACAGAAGAAGAAACTGGTGACAGGTGCTACGGTTGAGGTAAAAGGCGAAGACATCGCAAAATTAAATACTACGCAGGCATTGGGCGCTTTACAAAGCCAGTCTCCGGGTGTAAATATTCAGGCCGTTTCCGGTCAGCCGGGTGATGGGTTTAAAATTAATATTCGTGGTGCTGGTACTAACGGAAATACAGCTCCAGTTTACGTTATTGATGGTGTAGCCGGTGGCGATATTAACGCCTTGAATCCTGCCGATATTGAACGTATTGACGTGTTGAAAGATGCTGCATCTTGTGCAATTTACGGTTCGAGCGGTGCCAACGGTGTTATCCTTATTACTACGAAGCAGGGTAAGGTAGGAAAGGTTTCTGTATCTTATGATGGAAACATAGGTTGGGCAAATATATATAAGATGCCTGATATGTTGAATGCCAAAGAATATATGGCGGTAATGGATCAAGTGGCCTATAATAATGGAGGCCAACCGTATGATTGGTCAAAATTCGTAGATGCTGATTTGCTGACTGCTTATCAGAATGGTACCAATCCTGGTACAGATTGGGTAAAAGAATTCCGGAATAAAAATGCTGTGGTTACTAATCATGCGTTGAATGTAACAGGTGGTTCTGAATTCTCCAAATTTTCGACAGGTATAGGCTATCAGTATCAGGATGGTGCATTCGGTGGTCCGGTGAAGACTGACTATCGTCGTTTTACTTTCCGCATTAATTCTGAGCATGTGATATATCGTAAGGGAGATGTGGATGTGATAAAGTTTGGTGAGAATATATATTATCAGCACAAACAGAATCAAGGTGTGCAGTTAGGTAATCAATATTCGAATGACCTTTCTAATGCTTTGCGTGCTATTCCTCTGATTCCTGTATATAATGAAAATGGTGATTTCTTCATGTATGATGATTTGAAGAATTTTGGAACGAGTGCTAATGGTATACTTGATTATACTGCATATGCTTCTAATCCGATGGCTCACATGGTATATAATCAGGCTGGGAATAATAAGAATAAGAATTTTAATCTGAACACAGCGGCATATCTGGAAGTACAACCACTTAAGAATCTTATTTATAAAGGTCAGGTTAGTTACAAACAATGGTCAAGTTCATGGCGTTCATATCTTCCCGTTTACCAAATTAATAATCAGGGAGATAGCCGTGATAAAGACCAAACGATAAATAACGTGTCTTTGGGTTGGAACTGGAGTTTGACTAATACGTTGAGTTATCGGTTTGATATTACAGACTTACATCATTTTGATGTTTTGGCTGGTACAGAGTATTCTAAATCAAGACCAACTTATGGCGAATCAGTAGAGGCAACCGGTTATAATAGTGCTTTTGGTGACTTTACACATGCTTATTTGCATAATACAGAACGTAAAGCTACTGCTACAGTAAATGGTTATCCCTCGGATTATGGTTCTAAGATGTCTTATTTTGGACGTTTGAATTATGACTTTAAGGAAACTTATATGTTTTCTGCTATCATTCGTGCCGATGGCTCGTCTAAGTTTGCGAAAGGCAATCAATGGGGATATTTCCCATCATTCTCTGCTGGTTGGGTTATTTCAAACGAGGCTTTTATGAAGAATACTGCTTCTTGGCTTGGTTTCTTGAAAGTCCGTGCTGGTTGGGGACAGAATGGTAATGACAATATCCCTAATTCAAATTGGCGTGCCGGTTACGAGTTTGGCGATTATGGTCTTTATACATTTGGCTCGGATAAGAATGGAGGTACAACCGGAGCTTACCCGAATCGTTTGGCTAACCCCGATTTGACATGGGAAACTTCAGAACAGACCAATATCGGTATTGATGCCCGTTTCTTGGATAACCGTCTGAGTTTTACCATGGACTGGTATAGCAAGCAGACGAAAGACTTGTTAGTGGAAGTGGGTACCAATGCGGCTTCCGGTTTCGCTACTCAATATCAAAATGCTGGTACGGTAAAGAATACTGGCCTTGAACTTTCAATGGGCTGGAGAGATCAGATTGGTAAGGAGTTCAAGTATGGGGTGAATGTCAATATGGCCTATAATAAAAATGAAGTAACGGAGGTTAATAACGCCAATCATTTTATTGAAGGCGGTAATGATTTGTTGGCTCAAAGTACGGGTCGGTTTGTCCGTATGGAAGAAGGACATCCTATTGGCTATTTTTATGGTTATAAGACGGATGGTGTCATTCAGAACCAGAATGACTTGCAGGCATATCTTGACCAGAATTGTAAAGGAAATGCGGCAAACTCTAAGCAAGGTGCAAGTATTAAACCGGGTGATTTGAAGTTTGTGGATGTTGATGGAAATGGGGTGATTAATGATGACGATAAGACTGATTTGGGTAATCCTCATCCTGACGTGACAATGGGTCTTACGTTAAGTGCGGAATATAAAGGATTTGATTTCTCTGTAACAACCTATGGCGCTTTTGGTGCACAGGTAGCTCGCTCTTGGCGAAAGTTCTCAGATGGACAGTATGAAAACTATACGACAGAAGTTTACGATTACTGGCATGGCGAAGGAACCTCAAACAGATATCCGCTGCTTGCGCCGGGAAATAGTGGACAGAATTTCCAGGCCATTTCAGATATTTATATTGATGATGCCGACTATGTTCGCATTCAAAATCTGACTATAGGATACGATTTCAAGAGAATTTGGAAGAACTGTCCGTTCCAGCAACTTCGTGTGTATGCTGCTGCACAGAATCTATTTACTTTTACCGGTTATAAAGGGATGGATCCGGAGAATGGTAGAGCCCTCAATGACAAAGAACCGTGGGTAACCGGTGTTGATGTAGGTAACTATCCTCAACCTCGTACTTATATGGTAGGTGTTAATGTTAAATTCTAAAATTGATACACGATGAAAAAAATAGCATATTTAATAGGTGCAGCTTTGATGATAGCAGGAATGTTTGCTTCTTGTAGCTTGGACTCGATGAGTCTGACGGAAAAAGATACGACCAATTTTCCTAAAACGGCTGAAGATGCCAATCAGGCTTTAGCTGCCATATATCAGAACCTGAATAATGTCAATGCTTTTCCACAGCAGTCTTTCTTGTATAATTCTCTGCTGGCTTGCGATGATATGTTGGGTGGTGGTGGTCCCAATGATAAGTTGATGCAATCTTTGGACCTTATTTGTAATACGGGTACAAATGCTACGCAGGACTACTGGGTGGCTCGCTATCAAGGAATCAACCGTGCCAATACGTTGTTGGAGGCTCTTGCTGGTATTGAAATGGATCCGGAAGTAAGAGCGCAGGCTGAGGGCGAAGCCAAGTTCCTTCGTGCTTTTTATTACTACGAGTTGGCTTCCATGTATGGGCGCGTACCTTTGGTGATTACTGCTTTGTTGCCCGAAGATACTACTCCTCCGACTGCCGCTGTTATCTGGGGGCAGATTCTGCAGGATCTTCGCGATGCGGCTGCAAATATGCCGGCTGTTCGCAAGTCGGATGGGCATGTTGATAAATATACGGCTGAAGCTATGTTAGGACGTGCTTGGTTGTATTATACTGGTATGTATGGCAATGGTGAAACTCTGAACGATTTGGTTAGTACGAACTATAGTCCGTTGACTTCAGTTGATTTGCCTGATGGGACAACTTTGACCAAGCAGGATGTGGTTGGGTATATTGATGATTGTGTGAATAATTCTGGTTATAGTCTTGTTCCTGAGTTTCGTAATTTGTGGGCATATACCAATAAATGTACGGTAGAAGATTTTCCGTTTACTGCCGGTCAGGGATTGAAGTGGGTAGAAGATGATGCAGCGGTAAATCCCGAATCCATGTTTGCCATTAAATATAATAAACTTGCATCTTGGAGCACTACTATCGGTTATGGTAACGGTTATGCTCTGCATTTTGGTGTACGTGGCAATGATCAGGCCAATTCTTTCCCCTTCGGACAAGGATGGGGTGCCGGTCCTGTAGCTCCCAATTTTTATAATGATTGGAGTGTGGCAGAACAAGATGATGCCCGTCGTCCGGCCTCCGTATTCAAGACGGAGGATATGCCGAGTTATAATAAAGGTGGTGGTGACGGCTTTATCCAAGAAACGGATTATTATCAGATGAAAATAGGTTCTATCATGGCTTATAGTACGGATGCGGCTGGAAATAAAACGATTGAGCCGGTATTTGAGAAGATAATGTATGGTGCCGACGGCTGGATTAATGATAATCTGATGCAAACCGGTTCTATTCATGATTTGGTTTTGATTCGTTTTGCGGATGTATTGTTGATGCAGTCTGAATTGAAGGAAGATGTTTCCGGTATAAACAGAGTGCGTAGTCGTGCCGGACTTGAACCTATTGGTACATATTCGTTGGCTGCATTGCAGAATGAACGCCGTTGGGAATTATGTTTTGAAGGTACTCGCTGGAACGATATTCGCCGTTGGCATATTGCTGCCGATGCCCTTGAAAGACAGACGGGAGCAAAGGTTTATACAAATGGGGCTGAAAGCCGTAATGTGGCGCAGAACGGTGGTTATGCCGCACGTTATAAGGCTACGGCAGGTTTCCAGAAGATTCCCGAAAACCAAGTCCTCCTGAATGAAGGAAAGGTAGAACAAAATGAGGGTTATACGGATGCAAGTGCTGAGTATAATGGTTGGCAAGAATAGAATATGAATTTAAAATGAAAAAAGATATGAAAAAGATATTATTCGCAATACCTTTGTTTGCAATGCTGCTGGTGGCTTGCGATCCGATAGTGGATGAAATCAGTCCGGATCCCAATGTCACACCGGAAAATCTTACTTTTGAACTTGTGGCCAAGAACCAGGGAAACAACAACATTCAGATTGTTCCTACTCCGTCACGTTATGTGAAGGTTTATGATGCTACGTCTGATATCAAGTTGGCAGAAGGTACGGCTCCGTCGGTTCAAGTAGCTCCTCCTAATAAAGAATTGCAAGTATATGTAACAACCATTAATTCGGACGGCTCCATAACAAAATCGGCTTCCAAATCAATAGCAGTAACGGAGTATACAGATCTTCCCGCTATTTATGCTGATGTATTCGGCACAACTCCGGACGGTGGTTATGGAACAACCACTTGGGTCTGGAATACAGAAGCTGCAGACGGTTGTTGGGGTAATGGAGGTTATCTCGGCAATACCGGCCCCGGTTGGTGGATTTGTGATGCTGTGGGAGATGTCGGAAACGGTAGAGGGCAAATTGATGAACAAGCTGTAGGAAAAGGATTGCCTGATGATGGATTAAATGGTTGGTTCTCACTTAGTTTGACTGGTGTTCAGACAAGTCGTGGTGAAAGTGGTTCTGTCAAGGTGTCAGAAGATGTGGTGCAATCCGGTTGGGATGTAGGTACTATGGAGTTCTCTGGTACTATTCCATTGTTAGGTATACAGCCGAATCAAGGAAATGCACGTCAGTATGAGTATCATATTTTGAAGATTACAGAAGATGAACTTCGTCTTTGTGCTCCTGAACCCGGTGCTGGCGCTTGGGGTACGGCATGGTTCTGGAACTTCAAGAAAAAATAGTTAATATTGAAAGGTACGGGTGGGTAACGACCACTCGTATACTTTTATTACTAATTAAAAAAATGCAACAATGAAACGAACTTTCTTTTTGATATTACTGTTCTTCTGTGCTCTTTTTGTTAAAGCGGATGTTTTGGGACCGTATACAATGGATAGTAATGTACCTCCCACACCAACCGGATATGCTCGGGTTGTACTTCCGATAGGAGGTGCTGACGCTTCGGTAGCCGTAAGCATAACTGTTTGTGACGAAAGTGGTCAACAGTATGTTTTGAGAACTACTACCCCAAATGCTGCTCCATATTGTTATTTCTTGGCTTATGGCGTTTACCGCGTGGTCGCTTTAGAGGATTGTACAGCACAATCTAATTGGGGCGCACTTACGGTTGGTACAATTTTCGAAGTGACAGGAGGTGGCTATATTTCTTTAAATTATATAGGAACAATCTCTACTCCAAGTATTGTTCAAGCATCGGGTACTGATGATAATGTTCCTCCTTCCAAAGTAGGTTACAATATAATGAAAGTGTATGGAATAGAGACAAACGGCGGTGGGGTGTTGGTTGATTCTGACAAAAAAGAATATGGTATCTTTAATTATACCGGACATATAGGCGGTGCTCATTACTTTTACATTAAGCCAGGCACATACACTATAAAATCTTTGAGTGCTACCAATGGAAATTATATTTATTTGGAGTATGGAAATGTTAGACAACCGCTTTCTGCTGGTAGGACTTTCACAGTTCCTGCGTCATTCTTCTCCATTGTGTTTTCTAAAAAGGCACTTTAAGAATAATCTATAAATGAATTATTCAACTCAAAGCAGTTGTCGTTACCCCCCCGACTTTATTAGTCGCCCGTAACATCGGATAATTGTAAATGCATTAACCGAATAGTACAATTGTTTAATGGTTAAATCAGGAAAAGGCGAGTCGTGAGATTCGCCTTTTCGCATTCATTCTCTATTGCCTTTCCGGATGCAATTCACATTCCTTTTTGTATTACCCCTGATTTCAGGGCGCAGAATGTTTCTTTTTATCCCTGCATCTCCTTCACCTCCTTCTCCCATCCTCCTGTTCATTGGCTTTCCCGGTGAAACCGCTTTCCACCCTCATCGCCCCGCCTTTGCATCGCGCGACACGCCGTAGTATCCCGGCATGGCCCGGTAGATGGGTTGCGTGGGCTTCCCCACATTCTTCAGCTTGCCCTCTTGCTGCAACCGTTTCAGGTGGACGTTCGCGGTGGTGCGCGCCATGCCGCAGAGCGCTTGGAAGTCACTGCGAATCAGCACGTCGTGGTCGGCAAAGTATTCTTTCAGCTTCATGTCTATCTCCACTTCCGAAAGCTTCAGGGAGTGGCGGGTGTATTTACTGCGGATGGCATTGACTCCCGTCATCGCTTGTTTCAGCCTGACGTCGGGACGGAAGCTGATGCTTTTCAGCCGGAGTTTCAGGTGCTTGTTCGGGGTGCTGCGGGTCACTTTCTGTGTGGCTTCCAGGGTGGGGGCGAAGTAGCCCAGCCCTTCGATGTGCACCTCGTGGCCGTCGCGCAGTTCTTCGCCGCAAATTTGCGCCAGGCAGTCTATCGCGTTCATCACGTCGCCCACCGTGAGCGAGCTGCGGGCATGCACGCGGTTGTAGAGCTGCCGCATGGTTACTTTCCCGTTGAGCAACGGGCGGGGATGGAGGCCTCTCTCTTCAGGGGCTTCCTCATTAGTGCCCGGATTCTCGTACCAGTCATATAGTATTGCCATATCAATAGGTTTTAGTGCGTTCAACATACTTGTTTCTTCCCTCGGAAGTGTCTTCCTGTAAGTGAACGACTCCGGTCGGCCGAACGAATAACCCGGGTCGTTCGATTGAACGACCTAAGTCAGTCGATTGGACGACCCGGGGCGTTCACTTATAAAGAACCGTGCAAAGGTACTGAAAATAAAGGGTTCCGAAGCATAAATAAGTATGTTTGTCGGCAGGAATGATTTTTGAAGAATAAGCGGAGAATGGTTTGCAAAACGCCCTCGGCAGGCAGTAACTTTGGCGAAGAGGCGAGAGGAAAGAAAGGATGATTCCCTTCCTCGAAACCTCCCAATAATCATTTTAATAAAAAATATTTATGAAGAAAAAACTGATGACTTTGCAGCAACACCGGCTCTTGAAGGAAGCGGGACAACTGATAGCCTTTTCCGAAAGGCTGAAACACGCACAAAAAGAAACGACCGACCGAAACTGGAAGGAGCGGGAAGAGCAGCGCCGCCGGAGCGCGAAAGCCGCAAGCACCGTGACTGCACTGAGCGGCGACATCGAGGAGTTCCTCACTTCGCGCTACGACTTTCGCTATAATCTGCTGACGGATGAAACCGAGTTCCGCCCCGCCGGACAACGCTCTGCCGCCTTCACCCCCGTGGGCAAGCGCGAGTTGAACACTTTCTGCATCGAAGCCCATGCCGAAGGTATTCCTTGCTGGGACAAGGACTTGAACCGATACGTCTATTCCACTTACATCCCTGCCTACCATCCCTTCCTGCTCTACATGGACGAACTGCCCGATTGGGACGGCAAGGACCGGCTGACTGCGCTTGCCTGCCGCGTCTCTTCTCGGCCTCACTGGGTGCGGGGATTCCATACCTGGATGCTGGGACTTGCCTCGCAATGGATGGGCGTGTCCGGACTGCATGCCAACAGCGTGGCTCCCGTTCTCGTCAGCCGCGAGCAGGGACGACGGAAATCCAGCTTTTGTCGCGCCTTGATGCCTGACGTGCTGACGCGTTACTACGCCGACAACCTGAAACTGACCTCGCAGGGACAAGCTGAGAGAATGCTGGCGGAAATGGGGCTGCTCAATATGGACGAGTTCGACAAGTATGCCGACAACAAAATGCCCTTACTGAAAAATCTGATGCAGATGTCGGTGCTCAACATCCGCAAGGCCTATCAGCAGAACTTCAGGCAACTGCCCCGTATCGCCTCGTTCATCGGCACCAGCAACCGGTTCGACCTGCTGACCGACCCCACCGGGAGCCGGCGCTTCCTCTGCATCGAGGTGAAGCACAATATTGACTGCATAGGCATAGAGCACGACCAGATTTTTGCCCAACTGAAAGCGGAACTCATTGCCGGGCAGCGCAACTGGTTCACCAAGCCGGAGGAGGAGGAACTGCAATGGCATAACGAGGCTTTCTATCGTGTCAGCCTTGTGGAGGAGGCGGTTCACAGCTTGTTTCGTACCCCGCTTCCGGCAGAGAAGAGCTTCGACCTGACTGCCGCCGACATCTTTGATGAGTTACAAAAAACGCATCCCGCCTTGATGCGTGGCAGCAATCCCATGCAGTTCGGTTCGGTGCTGCTGCGGGTGGGACTGAAACGCCGGCATACGAAGTACGGCAATGTATATGAGGTGGTGAGAAGGAAGAAAGAAGTTTCACCGGAAAGGGTTGAACGATAGGGAAATAATGCGAAAGGTGAAGGGGTGAAGGAAGAGAAAGCCGGTTTATAGTCTCATTACGGATTGACATAGATTCCTATTAATTCAGGTTGTAGATGCCGATGGGATAAATATTTTCGCTCATAATAACTGTATATTTTATAGATTTCTATAAAAGTAACTTTTTTATAAGAACAAAACAAGCGAAAGTTGCGATTTTCACTACTCCTTGTCGGATAAAAAACTTATCTTTGCGATTGAAACAATCTCTTGTTAATGATATGAAATACACATCATACTCTTATCCTTCAGGCAGGGCGGAAGTGGCTGCATTTGTTGTGACCGGCGGAGTGACGGAATACCATGTGATGATACATGCCACTGACCCGAAACAGACCTATCGTGAACAGATGAATGTCGTGTTGGATGCGTATGCCGCTTTACTGAAAAAAGAACTGTCCGGAGCCGTGGCGGTTTTTAAAAGATACTTCCTGAGTGATGCCGCCAACCAAGCGGAACTGTTGCTTGCCGCTACGGCGGAAAGCTCCGATTGCGCGCTGTCTGTGGTGGAACAGCCTCCGCTGGATGGCACCAAGATTGCTTTGTGGGCCTATCTGCAGACCGATGTGCAGACACGAGTGCTGCCGAACGGACTGTATGAAGTGAAACACGGTGCTTACCGCCAGCTCTGGATGGGAGGCAGCTTCAATCGTGCCGCCAATTCGGAATACCAGATGCGTCTTTTGCTCAACGACTATGCCATGCAACTGATGGAGGAAGGGTGTACTCTGGCCGACAATTGCCTGCGTACCTGGATATTTGTGCAGAATGTGGATTGCAATTATGCCGGTGTAGTCAAGGCACGCAATGAGATGTTCGTCACCCAGAACCTGACGGAGAACACGCACTATATTGCCAGTACCGGTATCGGTGGGCGTCATGCCGATCCGAAAGCATTGGTGATGCTTGACGCTTTTGCTGTAGCGGGATTAAAGCCCGGACAAATCAAATATCTCTATGCCCGCACACACCTGAACCCCACTTATGAGTATGGAGTCAGTTTCGAACGGGGAACGGCGGTGGATTACGACGACCGTCGGCAAGTACTCATTTCCGGTACGGCGAGTATCAACAACCGTGGGGAAGTGATGTATGCCGGAGATGTACGCCGTCAGACAGAACGGATGTGGGAGAATGTGGAGGCTCTGCTGAAGGAAGCTGACTGCGGCTTTGGAGATGTAGGGCATATCATTGTCTATCTGCGTGATATTGCGGATTATGCTGTAGTGAAAGAGATGTTTGACAAGCGTTTTCCCGATACGCCGAGAGTGATTACGCTGGCTCCCGTCTGTCGCCCGGGGTGGCTGGTGGAAATGGAGTGTATGGCGGTGAAGAAAATCTCTGATTAAAAATATTATCTTTGGTTAATTGAATATTAGGCTGACAGTTGGTAAACGCCTACCTTTGTTGAAATTCTAATGTATAAGGATGAAAACACGTATCTTGCTTTTCTGTATCAGTTGCCTTCTTTGGGCAAGTTGTGGAAATTCCGGACAGAATTATGTGATTGAAGGAACGTTGCCGTCGTTGAAATACGACGGGGAATGGATATACCTCGTGCCGATGGAGAATGCGCCGGGGCGGGTGGATTCTGTAAAGATAACCAATGCCTCTTTTTCTTTTTCCGGACAAGGGGAGGAGATGAGGGTGTTGCGTCTGCGCCATCTGCTGCGTATCTACATCCAGGAACTGCTGGTGGTGACGGAGCCGGGAACCATACATGTGAAGGCCGACTCTGTCGGTTCGGTAACGGGCACTCCGCAAAATGATGCCCTTCAGAAATGGAAAGAGGGGAGGGAAAAGAAGCAAGAGGCTTACCATTTTATCCGGACGGGACTACGGAATGCCACCGGAAAAGATTCACTGCATCTGATACGGATACGTGACAGTCTGAGGATGCAGGAGCAGGAAACGAACTTTCTGTTTTTGAAAGAGCAGGGAAACAATACGTTGGGGACATTCATGCGGAAGATGGTGCGTGGCTCCTTGACGGAAGAACAACAAAAACTGTTGGATGAAAGCTTGCAGAAGGAAATACATTGAATGGGGAGCGGCAGGAATCGGTGCTTTGGCGTTGTTTCTTTTTTTCTTCCGGATATTGCCCTATCATCTGTTCCATCGGGAGCAGACACAGCTCTTTTTGCTTGCCACCGAACCATTGGCCGGGTATCTGCGGCATCCGGCGGCTCTGGCACGTCTGTCAGGAGATTTCCTCACTCAATTCTTTTATTACGAAGGGGGTGGCCCGACCATAATGGCTGTCGTGCTGTTGCTTTGGGGAGTGGTGGTGTTTCGTTTGTTGGCTCCGTACATGGGACGTTGGGCGTGGATTCCTACGGTGTTGGCGGTGGCTTGGGAGGCAGGAAGGCAATGCGGATTGAGTTATCCGCTTTCCGGCACAATCGCTTTAACCGGTATCGGAGGTGTTTTGTTGTTGTGCCGTAGCTGCATGCGACGTTCGTGGAAGTCGGGCTTACCGGTAAGCATATTGGCGGTATTGTCCGGCTATTGGCTGTTTGGCTGTGGCGATTGGTCGTCACGATGGTACAATATGCCCGATTTAGGGCGGGAATATCTTTTGGCGTTGGATTCGGAAATGTATTTCGGCCGTTCGGAAAAAGTACGGAAACTGTTGGTGGAGGGTGAATACCGCTCTCCGTTCACTGCCTATTATTATAATTTGCTGAATGCACAGCAGAACCGGCTTCCCGACCGGCTGATGGATGGTTATCAACCGGCTTCGCAAGGGCTGTTTCTGCCCGTGGCTCCCCATTCTACCTACCTCACTATTTATGCAGCCAATGAAGTCTGGTTTGCGTTGGGAGATATGACGATGGCTGAACATGCTGCCATTCTGGGAATGATTTTTTCTCCGCATCATACCGGAGCAAGAGCTGTCAAGCGTTTGGCGGAAATCAACCTGGTGAACGGTGATGAGGCGGCGGCTATGAAATATCTTCGTCTCCTGCAAAAGACAATGTGTTACCGTGATTGGGCAGGACGGCGTATTCCCGGAAAACAGACGGCCGAAGTCTGCCAATGGCTGGAACGGAAGCGGTTGTTGTTGCCTGCAACGGATACTTTGCGCTCTTCTGCCGACATTCCGCTTTCACTTCGTCATCTGTTGCGTAACAATCCTGATAATACGTTGGCATGCGATTACCTTCTCTGCTTTGATTTGCTGAATAAGGATATTGGGGCTTTCGCCGGAGATTATCGGGAGTTTGCTGCAAAGAAGTTTCCTTCCAGATTGTATGCCGAAGGTTTACTTATCTATCTTGCCGGGAAAAAGGCTTCGTTGGATGAAGTGGAAAAATGGAATATACCGCCTCAAGTATTGGATGAATTTGGCGATTATACCCGACTGTACGAGGCGAATGGTGGTAATGGTGCCCCTTTGCAAGCCAAATACGGAAAAACATATTGGTTTTATTTCCACTATGCTACGATGAAAAAGGGGAAGTGATTTATGATGAACATAGATATGAAATATATACAAGTTGTTGTGGGGCTGTTACTGTGCTACTGCCTATATGCTTGCAGTCCCCGTCCGGAGTCTGTACAGCCTGCAGACCGGTTATTGGTGCTCTATCCGGAATATCAGGATGTAACCATTCCCTACAATGTGGCTCCTTTGAATTTCCTTGTGCGGAATGAAGGGGTGGATGCGGTATGCGTGAGTGTAAAGGGAGCATCGGACAGCTTGGAGATAAATGCGCGCGGGAACAAGGCGATATTCCCCTTGAAAGCTTGGCGTGCATTGCTTGAAGCGGAGAAGGAACATACTTTGGAAGTAGTTGTTACTGCCCGTACCGACGGCCGCTGGCTGCGCTATCCTTCCTTTGCATGGCAGGTAGTGGCGGACAAGCTTGACGCCTATGTCAGTTACCGTCTGATAGAGCCCGGTTATGAGGTATGGAATGCCTTGCAGATACGTGAACGTTGTATTGAGAATTTCGAAGAGCGTATTTTGGCGGATAACAGTCAGACAGACGGCAAGTGCATGAACTGTCATGTGCACGGAGGAAATAGTGGCAACCTTTCGATGTTCCATCTTCGGGGTGAGGGAGGGGGGACTGTCCTGAACCGTGACGGCAAGCTCCGTAAGCTTGCCTTGAAGAATGAACAGATGATATCTGCGGCTGTCTACGGGGATTTCCATCCTGACGGGCGGTATGGTGTGTTCTCGTCTAATGTGATTATTCCCATGTTCCATACGGAAAGTAACCGCCGTCTGGAAGTTTACGATACCGTCTCCGATTTGGCTGTCGCCGATTTTGACGGAAACCGGATGATTCTATCTCCGCTTACGGCGGATTCCACCGTATTGGAAACTTTTCCCACATTCTCTGCCGATGGGAAATGGATATATTACTGCTCAGCTCCGACTGTTCCATTGCCGGACAGCGTACAGCAATTACGCTATTCGCTTTGCCGCATTGCGTTCGATGCCAATCACGGCGCATGGGGTGACCGCGTGGATACCCTTTGGAATGCCCGGCTGGAGAAAGGCTCCGTGTGTCATCCGAAAGCTTCACCGGACGGCCGCTACCTGCTCTATACCGTTGCTGATTATGGAACATTCCCCATTTGGCACCGGGAGACGGAATTGCAGCTGATGGATTTGCAGACGGGTGCCATCGATTCCCTGCCAATGGTCAATTCCAACCGTTCGGACACTTATCACAGTTGGTCGTCAGGCAGCCGTTGGTTTGCCTTTGCCAGCAAGCGGGGTGACGGGCAGTACGGGCGGGTTTATTTTGCCTATCTGGATGCTGAAGGGAAGGCGCATAAGCCTTTTGTGCTACCCCAGTCGGACCCTGAAAAAGACGATTTGACATTGAAATCCTACAATATTCCCGATTTGTCGGCTACTCCCGTTCCTTTTGATGCTTCTTCCATCAAGCGGATAAACCGGCAACTGAAGGCTGAGGAATTCAAATGACAAGACATACAGAGAGTACCAAATTGTAAATAATAAATTGTAAATAGTAAATGTTCTTATTTCTGAAAAAGACTTGGAAGATAGGGTTGTCGATACTTTTTGGCGTAGCGGTGCTTCTCTTTTGGGGAAGCGTATATCCGGCCCATATTTCCTATCAGGAGCAGTTCCAGCTTTTCTTGTTCGATGCCGACTACTGGTGGGAACGGATAGTGGTTCCCGGTGGGTTGGCCGATTATATCGCTGAGTATCTGACGCAGTTCTATTATCACGTGTGGGCGGGAGCTTGTATTCTGGCTTTTTTGTACGTGTTGTTGCAACGGTTGGTTTGGAAACTGGCGAAGGAGCAGGGTGCGGCTGATGTGTATTATCCGCTGAGTTTTCTGCCCATCATTGTCTTGTGGCATTTCATGGGTGATGAAAATGCGATGCTGTCATTGGTGGTGGCTCTGCTGTTAGCATTGTCTGCATCCTGCTGGTATGCAGATTTGAAAGGGAAGTGGCAGCGTGTGGCATACATTCTGATAGTCCTTCCGCTGCTTTACTGGACAGCGGGTGCGGCACACTTCATCTTTATGGGCTGGGTGATTGTACGCGAGTTCCGGTTGAATCTTAAAGGTAAGAATTTCTGGGGTGGTGTCGGAGTGTTCTGGGGTGTAGGATTGTGGGGTATCGGTTGTCCGCTATTGGCAAGCATGTGGGTACAATTCCCCATTTACCGTCTGATGGGTGGTATAGGATATTACCGTTTCCCGGCAGTGATTCCCTGGATAGAGATAGGGCTTGCCGTATTACTGGTTGTTCTCCCCTTCCTGCTGTCCGCTTTGCCCGCTTTGAAGAAGAAGCCGGTATTTTATGGAGTTCTGCAAGTGGTGGCGGTAACATTGTTCGGCTATTACTACGTGGCGGCCGGTTGCGATATGGATAAAGAGGAAGCGATGGAGTATGACCAGCTGGTACGTAATAAACAATGGCAGGAGATTATAGAAAAGGCAGAAGAGAAGTCACCGGTTTCACCTTTCGGCGTGACCTGCCTGAATCTTGCTTTGGGAAAGACGGGACAGATGGGCGACCGTATGTTCGAGTTTTACCAGAACGGGACGGAAGGGCTGCTGCCGGAGTTTCAGCGTGATTTTACTTCTCCGTTGCCCACCAGTGAGGCATACTATCATTTGGGTATGGTCAATACGGCACAGCGTTTCACTTTTGAGGCGATGGAGGCCATACCTAACATCAACAAGAGTGGCCGTTGCTTCAAGCGTCTGGCAGAGACGAACCTGATAAACGGGCAATACGAAGTGGCAGCCAAGTACCTGCGTTTGTTGAGGAAGACAATCTTCTACAGGGATTGGGCAGAGGATGCCATGACCTATCTGTATAATGAGGAAAAAATCAATGCCCACAAGGAGTGGGGTTGGTTAAGGCAGATACGCTATACGGAAGACTTCTTGTTCAGCAGCCAGGAAACGGACATCATGCTGGGGCTGCTTTACCAGCACAACCACCGGAACCGGATGGCATTTGAGTATATGCTGGCCTATGTCCTGCAGCAACGTGATTTGGAACGTTTCATGAAGTACTATCCGCTGGGTAAGCATGCCGGCTACGACCATATTCCCCGCAGCTATCAAGAGGCGTTGATATATGTATGGACACAGACGCACAAGAACTTCCAGGGTATGCCGTGGAGCATTTCGCCCCAAGTGGTGCGGGATGTAACGGAATTTGCGCGGATATATACCTCGCAGCAGAATGCCCGGCAGATGTTGGAGGCGCGTTTCGGCAGTACATACTGGAATTATTTGCTACTAAGAAAGTAAAATGAAAAAGATGAAGAATATAGCTGTTTGCATAATGGCTGCATGGTGGTTTGCCGCTTGCGGCAATCCGGTGACTTCCCCGGAAAGGGTGGATGAATGGCCGGATATCTATCCCGACTATATCGGTGTGACTATTCCTGCAACCATTGCTCCTATGAATTTCAATTGTATTGGTGGAGCGTACGAACGTGTGGATGTGACCGTGACCGGAGGAAAGTCCGGAGAGATGCACGTAAATGATAAAATAGTATCATTTCCGCAAGATGCATGGCAAGAGCTTTTGGAGGAGAACAAGGGTGATAGCCTTCTGTTTACGGTATGTATCCGGAAAGACGGCGAGTGGAAACAGTACCGCTCTTTTCCCATGTATGTCAGTCCGTATCCTATAGATTATGGGGTGGTATACCGCAAGCTGGCTCCCGGATATGAAGTTTATAGCAAGATGGGCATTTATGAGCGTGACCTTGCTTCGTTCGAGGAGCGTCCCTTGCTGGAGAATACCATGGTGCCGGGCATGTGCCTGAATTGTCATGCTTTCAACAAAACAAATCCGGACCATCTGAGCCTGCATATCCGTGGAAAGAACGGAGGGACCTTGATGCAGATAGACGGGAAGCGCGAAATGCTGGATACGAAAACGGATTCCACTCTCTCTGCGGGGGTGTACCCTTATTGGCATCCAAACGGCAAATATATTGCCTATTCTGTCAACAATACGCGCCAGTCTTTCCATGCGGTGAAGGATGAGCGTGTGGAAGTGCTCGACTTGGAATCGGATGTACTGGTCTATCATCCCGAGACACATGAATTACTGCTCTCTCCCTTGCTTCAGAAGAAGGAAGTCTTCGAAACCTTTCCAGTATTTTCACCGGACGGACGCAAACTGTATTTCTGTACTGCGGAGGCCAAGCCGATACCGGCGGAATATAAGGAAATACGTTATAGCTTGTGTAGTATAGATTTCAATCCGGAAGACGGGACATTTGGCGAAAAGATAGATACGCTGGTCAATGCGGCAGCTATGAAGAAAAGCATCTCCTTCCCGAGGCCCTCGTACGACGGCGAGTATATCATGTTTACTTTGTCGGATTACGGGAATTTCTCAATTTGGCATAAAGAAGCCGATTTATGGCTGTTGGATTTGAAGGATGGCGGTATGCGTCCCATAAAGGAGGTGAACAGCGATGATACGGAAAGTTTCCATAACTGGAGCAGTAACTCCCGATGGTTTGTGTTCAGTAGCCGCAGGGGAGATGGGCTTTATACCCGTCTGTATCTGGCAAGTATGGATGAGAATGGGGTGGTGGGCAAGCCTTTCCTGCTTCCTCAGGAAAATCCTTGGGAGTATTACGACCGTCTGGTCTACTCGTACAATGTTCCCGATTTTACAAGCGAACCGGTGAAGCTGGAACGCCGGAAAGTGGAACGGGGAATTGTCTCGCGGAAGCGCGTTCCGGTGAAAGTTAGATGATACGTTTTTTATATTCTGCTTTTTAATACAGTAAAGGGATAAAATTGTATCATTTTCTCTTGGTGCAATCCGCTATCTTTGTGCCAGGAATTAGTGTTACCAATAACAATACCAGATTGAAAAACATGGATATGAGAAAAGTAAAATTTGCTATGATGATTCTGGCGGCAAGTCTGTTGACCGCCTGCGGTTCTTCCAAGAAAGAACAGAGTGTGAATGAAGAGACGGCTGCTGCACGTACGCAGGAAACGGAGAACTTACTGGCTAACTTGAAAAAAATCCCTTCCAAAGGTATCATGCTCGGCCATCATGACGATACGGTATATGGTATCGGCTGGGAAGGTGAGGAAGGCCGTTCGGATGTGAAAAGCGTGTGTGGCGACTATCCGGCTGTTATCAGCTTTGATTTGGGAGAGCTGGAACTTGGGAATGCCGCCAATCTGGATAAGGTTCCCTTCGATAAAATCAGGAAAGAGATAATCAATCAGTATCAGCGGGGCGGCATGGTTTCGCTCAGTTGGCATGCGCGCAATCCCAAGACGGGCGGTGATGCCTGGGATGTATCGGATACGACGGTGGTGAAGTCCATCTTGCCTGGTGGCGAGAATCACCAGAAATTTGCCGGCTGGTTGGGAGGAGTGGCCGATTTCCTTCATTCGTTGAAGACGGCGGACGGCGTGAAGATACCCGTACTTTTCCGTCCCTGGCACGAACACAGCGGCAGCTGGTTCTGGTGGGGCGAAAAACTGTGTACCCCTGAAGAGTATAAGGCATTGTGGCACATGACAGTGGATACTCTGCAGGCCAAAGGAGTGGACAATGCACTTTATGCTTACTCTCCGGGCACGGAACCCAAGGACACGACGGAATATTTGAAGAAGTATCCGGGCGATGAGTTGATAGACGTTATCGGTTTCGATACCTATCAGTTCGATCGGGATGCCTATCTTGCCGGGATGGATAGGGCACTTTCCATTATCGACAGTGTAGGGAAAGCACACAATAAGGTGATTGCTGTGACCGAAACCGGTTACGAAGGAATTCCCGATGCCAAATGGTGGACTGGTACTCTGCTGCCTGCGTTGGAGAAATATCCGCTTGCCTATGTGCTGGTGTGGCGCAATGCCCGTGAAAAGGTGACCCATTACTATGCCCCCTATCCGGGACAGACATCTGCGGAGGATTTTGTGGAGTTCTATAACAATCCCAAGACGCTGTTTGCAGCTGATGTAAATCTGTATCAATAAACAAACAATCAATATAACAGACATGGAAGCTTTTAAAGAAAAGGTAGAGAGGCTCTTTCAGAGACACGAAGAGTTGATTACGAGAAAGAATGTGGCCGTGGAAGACGGCAATGGCATATTCACCCGCTATAAATATCCGGTAGTGACGGCTGCTCATACACCTGTATTCTGGCGGTATGATTTGGATGAGAAGTCCAACCCGTACCTGATGGAACGTATCGGTATGAATGCGACCATGAATTCGGGGGCCATTAAGTGGAATGGCAAGTATCTGATGGTGGTACGTGTAGAGGGCGCTGACCGTAAGTCGTTCTTTGCCGTAGCCGAGAGTCCCAACGGCATTGATAATTTCCGGTTCTGGGATTATCCCATCACCATGCCCGAAGACGCGATTCCGGCAACGAATGTATACGACATGCGCCTCACGGCTCATGAGGACGGCTGGATTTACGGTATCTTCTGCGCCGAACGCCACGACGACAATGCGCCTGCCGGTGATTTGTCCTCGGCTACGGCTACAGCTGCCATTGCCCGCACCAAGGATTTAAAGAACTGGGAACGCCTGCCCGACCTGAAGACCAAGAGCCAGCAACGCAACGTAGTGCTGCACCCGGAGTTTGTAGATGGCAAATATGTCCTCTATACCCGTCCGCAGGATGGCTTTATTGATGCCGGCAGCGGTGGTGGTATCGGCTGGGCGCTGGTGGACGACATAACCCATGCTGAGGTGAAGGAAGAGAAGATTATCGACCAGCGCTACTATCACACCATCAAGGAGGTGAAGAATGGTGAAGGTCCGCATCCCATCAAGACTCCGAAAGGATGGTTGCATCTGGCTCATGGTGTCCGCGGTTGTGCCGCCGGATTGCGTTATGTGCTCTATATGTACATGACTTCCCTGGAAGACCCGACGAAACTGATTGCCACTCCCGGTGGGGCCTTTATGGTACCCGAGGGTGAGGAGCGTATAGGTGACGTAAGCAATGTACTTTTCACCAACGGCTGGATTGCCGACGAAGACGGAACAGTATTCATCTACTACGCTTCTTCCGACACGCGGATGCATGTGGCTACCTCTACCATTGATAAGCTGGTGGACTATTGCATGAATACGCCTGCTGACGGCTTGTCTTCATCAGCTTCGGTAGAAACGTTGAAGAAGCTGATAGACAAGAATTTGCAGATAATGAAATAATAAAAATACAACATACTATGGCAACACTAAAAGAGAAAATCGGTTATGGTTTCGGGGATATGTCTTCCTCTATGTTCTGGAAAATATTCTCCTATTACTTACCGTTCTTCTATTCGAATATTTTTGGCTTGAGCTTGGCTGATGCAGGATTGCTGATGCTGGTGACACGTATTTGGGATGCAGTGTCCGATCCGATGATGGGAGTCATTGCAGACCGTACTCATACGCGTTGGGGTAAATACCGTCCTTATTTGTTGTGGATTGCAGCTCCTTTTGCCATTGCCGGGATTTTACTTTTTACAACGCCCGACATGGGGACAACGGGTAAGCTGGTATGGGCTTATGTCACTTACATCTTGATGATGACGGTATATACGGCAATCAATGTACCATACGGGGCTATGTTGGGAGTAATGACTGATGATTCGAACACAAAAACGGTTTTCTCTTCTTACCGTATGTTTTTTGCATACGGAGGTAGTTTTATCGCTTTGGGAGCATGGGAGCCATTGTGTAATTGGTTTAAATCAATGGACTATAGCAATGCTTCCAGTTGGCAATATGCCATGGTATGCATTGCCACGCTCTGCTTTTTGGGTTTTCTGTTTTGCTTTAGCATGACGCGCGAGCATGTCAAGAGTGTGGCGTCCGAATCCATCGGTAAGGATGTGAAGTCACTGGTGCGCAATTCGCCTTGGTGGATATTGAATGGTGCGGCGTTGTTGTCGAATTTCTTCAATACGGTACGCGGAGCTACTGCCGCCTACTTCTTCAAGGACTATATCAGTGCCAATGCATTCCTCGATTTCGGGGTGTTCAATCTGGTATTGTATGCCGGCTTGTTCCTGATGGTGGGTGAAGTGTGTAATATGATTGGTGTGGCGCTGGCTGTGCCTCTGTCCATGAAGTTTGGAAAGAAGTCCACTTATATCATTTCGCTCGTGTGCCTGGTAGTGTTCAGTGTGCTCTTCTTCTTTGTGCCGAATGACGGGCTGGGATGGTGGCTGATGATGATTTTCCAGGTGCTTATCTCCATCTGCACCGGTATCGTATCTCCGTTGATTTGGAGCATGTATGCGGATGTGGCGGACTATGCCGAGCAAAAGGATGGCACATCCTCTACAGGGCTGATATTCTCTTCCGGTTCTATGGCGCAGAAGTTTGGCGGTGCATTTGCAGGCTGGGCAGTAATGGCACTGTTGGCATTCTTCGGTTACAATACCGCAGAGAATGCCGTGCAGACTCCCGAGGCGCTGGATGGCTTGAAGTATCTGATGAGCTTTATTCCTGCTGCGATAGCCGCACTTTCCATCGTTGTCGTATTCATCTATCCATTGAATAAGACGCGTATGGCAGCCATCAATGCAGACCTGAAAGAGCGCCGTGAGAACCTTCAGCAGAATAACTCATAACTTATAACTCATAACTCAAAAACTTGTGGATATCAAGAAGATGAAACAGGAGATGGAGGAGGAGCTGGTTTCCAATATCCTCCCCTTCTGGATAAATAGAATGACGGATGAAGTGAACGGCGGTTTCTACGGCCGTATCACGGGCCGGGAGGAGGTGAAGCCCGAAGCTGAAAAGGGGGCAATCCTGAACGCCCGCATCTTGTGGACCTTCTCGGCTGCATACCGCTTGCTGAAGAGGCCGGAGTATCTGGAAACGGCTACGCGTGCCAAACGTACTCTTATCGACCGTTTCTATGACAATGAATTTGGTGGAGTTTACTGGTCTCTCGACTATAAAGGCAATCCGCTCGATACCAAGAAGCAGATTTATGCTTTGGGGTTCGCCATCTACGGGCTGAGTGAATATGCTCGTGCCACGGGCGATGATGAAGCGCTGGCATATGCCATCCGCTTGTTCGAGACCGTCGAAGAGCATAGCTTCGACCCCGTGAAAAACGGTTATTGCGAAGCCTTGACCCGCGAATGGGGAGAAATAGCCGACATGCGCCTCAGCGCCAAGGATGAGAACGAGCGCAAGACGATGAATACCCATCTGCATATTCTGGAACCTTATACCAATCTTTTCCGCGTGTGGAAGGATACCCGTCTGGAGAGGCAACTGCGCAATTTGATAGGCCTTTTCACGGAACGGATTCTGAATATCAAGACCGGTCATCTGGAATTGTTCTTCAATGATGATTGGGTTAGTAAATACCGCATTGTCTCCTATGGGCACGACATCGAAGCTTCCTGGTTGATACACGAGGCTGCCCTTGTTCTGGGCGATAAGGACCTCCTGGAGAAAGTGGAACCACTTGTAGAATACATCGCTGCCGCTGCCGATGAAGGATTGACGCCTGACGGCAGCATGATATACGAGACTTTTCTGGATAAAGGAAAGACCGATACCGACCGCCACTGGTGGGTGCAGGCCGAGAACGTAGTGGGACATGCCAACCTCTACCAGCACTTTGATGACGAAGTGGCCATGCAGAAGGCTCTCCGATGTTGGGACTTCATCAAGCAGCATCTGGTAGACTACAAGTACGGAGAATGGCATTGGAGCGTGCGTGCTGACGGCACGGTGAACACCGATGATGACAAGGCGGGATTCTGGAAATGTCCGTATCACAACGGACGTATGTGCATGGAAATTATTGAACGTTTTTCATAGGTTTTCTATCATAAGAAGATGAATAGATTGATGGTTTTGGGGATTCTTGTCTGGATGGGGATTGCGCTGCACGCGCAATCTCTTTATCCGGACTTCAGCAAGCTGAACTTCGGGTGCGACGGAAACAGCATTACCGCAGGCGAACAATGGTCTAAGACTGTAGTGGATAAACTCGGATTCGCTACACATCACAACGTGGCGGTCGGTTCTGCCACATGGGCATGCCATCCCGATACTCAGGATTATGGCAGCGAAGCTTTTGCCGGCATCTCCGGCGGTTGGCAGGTTACGGAGGATAAGCATGAGTTACAGATGCGGCACAACAACGTGTCAAAGGTGCATATCCAGAAGTTCATAGCCGAAGTGGAAAGTGGCGCTTACCCTGCGCCCGATGTCTTTGTGTTCTCTATGGGAACGAATGACCGTAACTTGGGTAGTGCCGAAGAGGCCCTTAAAGGGAAGACGCTCGATGAAGTAGATGTCAACACCATGGCGGGCGGTGCCCGTTGGTCCATTCAGACCATTCTGGAGCATTATCCCCAATGCCGCGTATTCGTGTGCACGCCGATTCAGACCGGCAACCCCGAACACAATGCACTGAATCTGCAGAAGATTGCCATCTTGCGTGAGTTGTGCCGGGCGCTTTCCGTGCAGCTGATAGACTGTTACTCCAACTGTGGTATCACCGAAAAGTTTGAGCAGCCTTCCGGTAGCGGGCGCTATCTGCGCGACGGGTTGCATCCCGACAAACCGGGGCAGGAGCTGATGGGCCGTTACATCGCGAAGGAGATACGGAACCATTTCTTTTAGTTCCGTTCTGCATATTCCGGTTGGAATAACTTATCATTTAGGGCTTGTAAAGCCCTTTTTTTGTCTGTATTCTTAATGACGAATGCCACGTCATTATTGCTGCTGCCATATGAAATCATCCGTAGGGGGATGTCCTTTAGCGCCTCCATAATCTTTGCCTCAAACCCGGCATATTCCCATTGCATGTTGCCCACCACGGAGACGATGGTCATGCGGTCTTCTACCAATACATGGGCATATTGGCGTAGTTCGGAGATGATATTCGATAAACGAGTGCAGTCGTCTATAGCCACAGATACGTCCAGATTGGAGGATACCAGTAGGCAGAGGGGGGTACGGTACTTGGCAAAAATGTCGAAAATCTTGCTGATGAATAGATAGGGACACAGATTATGGTTCGATTCGAACTTTATGTATATGATGTGGTCCTTGGCGGCTATGGCCTTGATGATATTGTCGTCCTGCAGGTTGGAAATCAACGTGCCTTCTGCCGACGGTTCCATAGAGTTAAGCAGCCGGACGGGAATATTCCTTAGGCGTGCCGGGGCGATACAGAAGGGATGCAGTATCTTGGCACCATAGAAGGCCAGTTGTTCGGCTTCGTTGAAGCTGAGGCGTTTCACGGGGCGGGTACCTGACACCTCGCGCGGATCATTGTTGTGCATGCCATCTATGTCCGTCCATATTTGTATCTCGTCTGCTTGGAGGGCGGTGCCAATGAGGGAAGCGGTGTAATCACTGCCGCCGCGTTTCAGGTTGTCTGTTTCGTTATAGGCATTCTTGCAGATGAAACCCTGAGTGATGAAGAGATTGATGCCGGGATGGCAGGCAAGCTGCTCTCGGAGTTTCTGTTCTATATATTCCAAGTCGGGTTCGTTGTCGGGGCCGATACGCATGAAGTCGAATGTACAAAGCAGTACATTGGGAACTTTCAGCTCGCGCAGGTAGAAGTGCATTAGGGCGGTACTGATAAGTTCGCCTTGTGCTAGCACTTCCTTCTCTTCGACAGAGGTGAAGGAATCTTTGGTAAATTTCCATAGTTGCTGGAAGCGGTCGAGGATATAATCTATTGCTTCCCGTTTCAGTTTCTCGTCGGTCAGCAACCCATTGGCAAATTCGATGAATTGGAATTCCAGCCGGGTGATACGGTCGTGGGCTTGTTCTATTTCACGGTTGAACAAGTTGGCGGCAATCTCCTCCAGATGGTTGGTGGTGCCTGCGGTGGCAGACAGTACCACAATCTTGGGTGTTGCATCTTTAATGAGTGTTGCTACATGTTTCATTCTCTCTACGGTGCCGACGGAAGTTCCGCCGAATTTACAAACTTTCATTTCTTGTTTCTTTTTTAACAGTTTCATAATTGCATTCATCCGGATGTTCTTCCTTCCGGCTTTTCATTTCAGGTGGCCTCTTTCCAAAATGGAAGGGGGAGGCATGAGGGGCTGTCACTGGGACTAGGCCTGCATAATGCCGCTGTGGCATTGTTGTGGTGGGATATTCATATCCCGGTTGGTGGCAGGCTCTTGCCCCTTCACCTATAAAAGTTCAAAAGATATGCCGTTGGTATTTGGGAAAAGCTTATATTTGCACACCCTGTTTTTTACCGTTATCAGTTTAAAAACTTATCGAATAGATATGAGTAAGATTCTAATCATTGATGATGAGGTACAAATCCGTACCCTTCTGACACGGATGATGGAGTTGGAGGGATATGACGTCTGTCAGGCTGGTGATTGCAGGGCTGCCCTGAAGCAACTGGAACTCCAAAATCCCGATGTAGTTTTGTGTGATGTGTTTCTGCCCGATGGAAATGGGGTAGACCTGGTGTTGGCTATCAAGAAGGCGGCACCCAATGTGGAAGTTATTCTGCTGACAGCGCACGGCAATATTCCCGATGGGGTGCAGGCCATCAAGAACGGTGCTTTCGACTACATCACCAAGGGAGACGATAATAACAAGATTATTCCTCTGATAAGCCGTGCTGTAGAGAAAGCGCGTATGAATGTGCGGTTGGAAAAACTGGAGAAGAAGGTGGGACAGACGTACTCTTTTGATTCTATTCTGGGAGAATCCAAAGTCCTGAAGGATGCTGTTTCATTAGCTCAGAAGGTGTCAGGGACTGATGTTCCTGTACTGTTGACTGGAGAAACGGGCACGGGTAAGGAGGTATTTGCCCAGGCCATCCACTACAGTAGTAAGCGTGCACGGCAGAATTTTGTAGCGGTTAACTGTTCTTCGTTCAGCAAGGAGTTGCTGGAAAGTGAAATGTTCGGTCATAAAGCCGGTTCGTTTACCGGCGCATTGAAGGATAAGAAGGGACTGTTCGAGGAAGCGAATAATGGGACTATTTTTTTGGATGAAATCGGTGAGATGGCGTTTGAACTGCAAGCCAAGTTGCTGCGTATTCTTGAAACCGGTGAGTATATTAAGATAGGTGATACGAAACCTACCCGTGTCAATGTCCGCATCATTGCCGCTACGAACCGCAACTTGTCCCAGGAGATTGTTGCCGGACGTTTCCGCGAGGATTTGTTTTATAGATTAAGCGTATTTCAGATACATCTGCCGCCATTGCGCGAACGTGCAGGTGATATCCGGCTGTTGGCGAAGGCTTTTATAAAGAGTTTTGCGGAACAGCTGGCGCGTCCGGTGGTTGAAATAGCTCCCGCATTTCTTGAAGCATTGGACTCCCAACCGTGGAAGGGAAATATTCGTGAATTACGTAACGTGATAGAACGCAGTATGATTGTTTGCGAGAGCGGATATCTGGACATTGCTGATTTGCCGTTTGATATTCAGAATGCCCATTATGAACACTCCAATGATTCAAGTCCCGGCAGTTTTGAACTTTCAGCTATGGAACGCCGGCACATTGCCCGTGTACTGGAGTATACAAAGGGGAATAAGACAGAAGCAGCCCGGTTATTGAAAATAGGTTTGACGACGTTGTATCGGAAGATTGAGGAATACAAGATCTCAGATCTATAATAGGGGGCTCAGTATACGACTGAGGTACCTTCGATATAGGACCGTGGCAAGATTATTCTTGAAACAGGCTTAGAAGCAGAAAGTGCCTATGGGCTAAAACATATCAAAACAGGTTGCACCTTTTCATTTTGAAAGGGTGCAACCTGTTTCTTTTTATACTTGTTTAGTATGTATTCTGTTGATAATTAATGGTGTATGGTATATGCGCTCTTTTTGGCACATATTTGGCACATTCCTGGCAGACAAAAATATGTAGTAACATTTTAAAAGGTAAAAACATGGGAATAACAGTATCATTTATTTTTTGCCTATTGAGCGGTTTGTTCGCCTTTTGGCTTTTCTGGAAATGCGTAGATTGGTTTGAGAAGATTTAAAAGAGAGAATTATGTACACAGCTTTATTTGTATTAGGTATTGTAATGTTCGGGTATCTGACTTATGTGCTGATAAGACCCGAAAAGTTTTAATGAATGGAGAGTGGAGAAATGAACACTGAAATTTTAGGTGTAGCCTTGCAGATTGTTCTGCTGATTGTGATATCCTATCCTCTGGGAAAGTATATTGCCAAGGTTTACAAAGGCGAAAAGACATGGTCGGATTTCATGAAGCCGGTCGAGAGATTGATTTATAAAGTGGCCGGAGTCAATCCGGAGGAAGAGATGAACTGGAAACAGTTCTTGAAAGCCCTGCTGATTCTGAATGCCTTTTGGTTTGTATGGGGCATGGTGCTACTCTGTACACAGCAGTGGTTACCGTTAAATCCGGATGGAAACGCTAACCAGACACCGGATCTGGCATTCAATACATGTATCAGTTTTATGGTGAACTGTAATTTGCAGCATTATTCCGGTGAAAGCGGACTGACATATTTTACACAGTTGTTCGTCATTATGTTGTTCCAATTCATTACCGCCGCTACCGGTATGGCAGCTATGGCAGGTATCATGAAGGGTATGGCTGCCAAATCGACGAAGACTATCGGTAACTTCTGGAAGTTCTTGGTTTTGAGCTGTACACGTGTATTATTACCGCTTTCGTTGATTGTGGGCTTCATCCTCATTCTACAAGGTACTCCGATGGGATTTGATGGTAAGATGGAAGTTCAGACGATGGAAGGACAAACCCAGTTGGTTTCACAAGGTCCTACGGCAGCGATTGTTCCTATCAAGCAATTGGGTACGAACGGTGGCGGTTATTTTGGATGTAACTCTTCACATCCGTTGGAAAATCCTACTTACTTGACAGATATTGCAGAATGTTGGTCTATCCTGATTATACCCATGTCTATGGTGATTGCACTCGGCTTTTACATCAAACGTAAGAAGATGGCCTACTCTATCTACGGCGTAATGCTTTTTGCTTTTCTTGTGGGTGTTTGCATCAACGTTTCGCAGGAGATGGGAGGTAATCCGCGCATTGATGAGATGGGAATTGCCCAAGACAATGGAGCAATGGAAGGTAAAGAAGTCCGTTTAGGGTCTGCTGCTACTGCTCTTTGGAGTATTGTGACTACAGTTACTTCCAATGGCTCTGTAAATGGTATGCATGATTCAACAATGCCTCTTTCCGGTATGATGGAAATGCTGAACATGCAGATTAACACGTGGTTTGGCGGTGTGGGTGTAGGTTTCATGAACTATTATACGTTTATCATCATCGCCGTATTCATCAGTGGACTGATGGTGGGACGTACTCCGGAATTCCTCGGTAAGAAGGTGGAGGCGCGTGAAATGAAGATTGCTACCATTGTGGCACTGCTTCATCCGCTTATCATCTTGGGCGGTGTGGCACTTTCTTGCTTTTTGTTCGCTCATTATCCTGAATTTGTGGCAGGTGAAGGCGGCTGGTTGAATAATCCCAGTTTCCACGGACTGAGTGAGCAGCTTTATGAATATACTTCGGCTGCGGCCAATAATGGTTCCGGCTTCGAAGGATTGGGCGACAATACTTACTTCTGGAACTACACTACCGGCTGGACGTTGATTTTGGGACGTTTCCTGCCTATCGTAGGTCAGGTAGCCATTGCTGGTCTGTTGGCCGGAAAGAAATATGTTCCGGAGAGTGCCGGTACGCTGAAGACGGATACAGTAACTTTCGGTGTGATGACTTTTGCCGTTATCTTTATTGTGGCTGCCTTGTCATTCTTCCCGGCACATGCATTGAGTACGATTGCTGAACATTTCAGTTTGTAATAGTAGTTTGTAAAAAGTAATTTCATAGGTATGAAAGATAATAAATCAGCTTCTCTGTTTCAGAAGGAGCAAGTAATGGAAAGTTTGAAGCAATCATTCGTGAAGCTGAATCCACGGGTGATGATAAAGAATCCGATTATGTTTACGGTGGAAGTCGTAACGGTTGTCATGCTGATTGTCTGTTTCCTTTCATTAGGTACTTCGGAATATGGAGCGTTCGGATATAATTTCTTGGTATTCATCATCTTGTTTGTGACGTTGCTGTTTGCTAATTTTGCTGAAGCCATTGCTGAAGCGCGTGGTAAGGCCCAAGCTGACAGCTTGCGTAAAACCCGTGAAGAGACTCCGGCTAAAGTGCTGGTTGACGGTAAGATCCATACCGTTAGCAGTTCACGTTTGAAGAAAGGCGACTATTTTATTTGTGAAGCGGGAGATACGATTCCTGCTGACGGTGAGATTGTGGAAGGTTTGGCTTCCATTGATGAAAGTGCCATTACCGGTGAATCTGCTCCGGTAATCCGTGAGGCCGGTGGTGACAAGAGTTCCGTAACTGGTGGTACAAAAGTTCTTTCTGATAAAATCAAGGTACTGGTGACGCAGCAACCGGGTGAGAGCTTTCTTGACAAGATGATTGCTTTGGTAGAAGGCGCTACTCGCCAGAAGACTCCGAACGAGATAGCATTGACTATTCTTCTGGCCGGTTTCACCTTGGTATTCGTCATTGTATGTGTGACGTTGATTCCTATGGCCGACTATACGAATATCGACCATCCGGGAACTTATATCTCCATTGCAGCCATCATTTCTTTGTTTGTCTGCTTGATACCGACTACTATCGGCGGACTGCTTTCTGCCATCGGCATTGCGGGGATGGACCGTGCTTTGCGCGCTAATGTAATCACAAAATCCGGTAAGGCAGTAGAAACAGCCGGTGATATCGATACCTTGTTGCTTGACAAGACCGGTACCATTACAATCGGTAACCGTAAAGCCACCAAGTTTCATCCGGCTTCGGGTGTTGACGAGAATTTGTTCGTAGAGGCTTGCTTGTTGTCCTCACTTTCTGACGAGACTCCGGAGGGTAAGTCCATCATTGAACTGGGACGTGAAAACGGTCATCGTATGCGTGATTTGAATACTACCGGTGCTCATATGATTAAGTTTACAGCCGAAACAAAATGTTCGGGTGTGGATTTGCAGGATGGTACTCAGATACGTAAAGGTGCATTCGACGCTATTCGCAAGATTGTGGAAAATGCCGGAAACAAGTTCCCGAAAGAGATTGAAGAGGTGATTGCTGTAATTACCAGCAACGGTGGAACTCCGCTGGTGGTATGTGTCAATCAGAAGGTTACCGGGGTAATTGAGTTGCAGGATATTATCAAACCGGGTATTCAGGAACGTTTTGAGCGTCTTCGCAAGATGGGTGTGAAAACTGTGATGGTGACCGGTGACAACCCTTTGACAGCCAAATACATCGCAGAGAAAGCTGGAGTGGATGATTTCATTGCTGAAGCCAAGCCGGAAGACAAGATGGAATATATTAAAAAAGAACAGCAGGCCGGTAAGCTGGTGGCTATGATGGGTGACGGTACAAACGACGCTCCCGCCCTTGCACAAGCTAATGTGGGGGTGGCGATGAACAGCGGTACGCAGGCAGCCAAAGAAGCCGGTAATATGGTGGACCTTGACAACGACCCGACGAAGCTGATTGAAATTGTGGAGATTGGCAAACAGTTGTTAATGACACGCGGTACGTTGACTACCTTCTCCATTGCGAACGACGTTGCCAAGTACTTTGCTATTATCCCTGCTTTGTTTATGGTAGCCATCCCTCAGTTGGCTCCTCTGAACATTATGGGACTGCATAGCCCTGAAACGGCTATTCTCTCGGCTGTCATATTCAACGCTATCATCATTCCTATCTTGATTCCGTTGGCTTTGAAAGGTGTTCGGTATAAGCCGATCGGTGCCAGTGCGCTACTTCGTCGCAATCTGTTGATTTATGGTGTGGGTGGCGTCATTGCTCCGTTTGTCGGCATCAAACTGATAGATATGATAGTTAGTCTGTTTTTTTAAAACTTGGATAAAATGAAAACTCTTTGGAAATCATTTAAAATAACAATTGCATTTTGCATATTTTTCTCTCTGTTCTATATCCTTGTCTTGTGGATATTTGCACAGTTCGCCGGTCCCAACAAGGGAAATGCAGAGGTGGCAACACTCAATGGTAAAGTGGTAGGTGCAGCCAATGTAGGCCAGATGTTTACGCAAGATATTTATTTCTGGGGACGCCCATCTGCGGGTAATTATACAGCCGATGCTTCGGGTGGTAGTAACAAGGGACCTACGAACGATGAATACCTGGCAGAAGTGGAAGCCCGTATCGATACTTTTCTGGTACATCATCCTTATCTGAGCCGCAAGGATGTGCCTGCTGAAATGGTAACCGCCAGTGGTTCCGGTCTAGACCCACATATCACACCTGCTTGTGCTTATGTACAAGTGAAGCGTGTGGCTCAGGCACGTGGCATGAACGAGGCTGAAGTGAAAGCCATTGTAGACAAGAACATCAGCAAACCCTTTTTGGGGGTGTTTGGTACGGAAACTGTCAATGTGCTGGAACTGAACATTGCATTAGAAGAAGCCGATCAGAATAAATAATTTTTTAGTTGTGTTTGTCATGTGTTATGGGCAGGAGCGGAAGTATTTCTGTTCAGGCAGCGAAAGACTGTCATTTTACAGGGGGAGCCGAAACTTCCTTCCTGCCTTTCAACGATTGATTAGTAATGGTAAATAAATAGTTGGATATGAAAAGTTTAAAAATATCAATTCTAGTTTTTGCGAGTATGGTAGCTGCTTGTTTTATGGGAACCGGCAAAGTGCAAGCTCAGGAATTTACAATACAAGGTGATTTAGTCAGTTCTTATGTTTGGCGTGGCTTTTACCAGACGGGAGTCAGTTTTCAGCCTACTTTGGGTTTTGGGGTCGGTGATTTTTCTTTGACGGCATGGGGCTCTACCGATTTTGACGGAGTTTCTTCAGGAGAAGGGGCTGCGGCTAAGGAGATTGATTTGACGGCTGCCTATGCTTTGGGAGAATCAGGTCTAACTTTTTCTGTTGCCAGCTTGTGGTGGGGCGGACAAGGAGCAAGAAAGTATTTTAATTTTAAGAGTCACGAAACAGCTCATCACTTTGAAGCGGGATTAGCCTATACATTGCCGGTTGAAAAGTTTCCTTTGTCAATCGCTTGGTACACTATGTTTGCCGGAGCTGACAAAGATGATAAAGGCAGGCAGAATTATTCTTCGTATGTTGAACTCAACTATCCGTTCAGTGTTAAGTCTGTAGATTTGAACCTGACTTGCGGATTTCTGCCTTATGAAGCTGGGGTAGGAGTATATGGCGTTCCTAACAGCGGGTTTGCCGTAACCAATGTGGCACTGAAAGGTATTACGGAAATCAAGATTACTGACAATTTCTCAATACCTGTATTTGCACAAGCCATTTGGAACCCTCGTATGGAAGATGCACATCTGGTATTCGGCTTTACTTTAAGGCCATGATTTATTTAGATATAACTTTAGAACTCATGAATTAGTGTTGGATGCCCGTGGCGGTCGTGATGATCGTTACGGGTTATATGGCATATATAAGACAAGTAAAAAAACAGAAGAAATGAGTAGGGAAGAAAGCGTACAGCATTTTCTTGATTTGATTAAAAAGTCGCGGCGTGGCAAGTTCAAAGTCTACATCGGCATGATTGCTGGTGTAGGTAAATCTTATCGTATGCTTCAGGAAGCACACGAGTTACTTGACAACGGAGTAGATGTGAAGATAGGCTATATAGAGACACACGGGCGTGCCGGTACGGATGCTATGTTGGAAGGATTGCCCGTTGTTCCTCGTCGTAAGATATTCTATAAAGGGAAAGAGCTGGAAGAAATGGATTTGGATGCCATTATCCAGATACACCCTGAGATAGTAGTGGTGGATGAACTGGCACATACCAATGTGGAAGGTAGCCGGAATGAGAAACGCTGGCAGGATGTGATGGATTTGCTTGATGAGGGTATCAATGTGATTTCTGCCGTTAACATCCAGCACATTGAGAGTGTCAATGAAGAAGTACAAGGCATCTCGGGTATTGAGGTGAAGGAACGTATTCCCGATAGCGTTTTGCAAGAGGCAGATGAGGTGGTGAATATTGACTTGACTGCGGAAGAATTGATAGCCCGTCTGAAAGCTGGAAAAATTTACAAGCCGGAAAAGGTCTCTACTGCCTTGAACAATTTCTTTAAAACGGAAAATATTCTCCAATTACGTGAACTGGCTTTAAAAGAGGTGGCTTTACGGGTGGAAAAGAAAGTGGAGAATGAAGTGGTTACCAGTGTGGGAGTCCGTCATGAGAGATTTCTGGCATGTATCAGCAGCAACGAGAAAACACCACGACGCATCATTCGTAAAGCTGCACGTCTGGCAACCCGCTACAATACTTCGTTTGTTGCCCTTTATGTGCAGACTCCCAGAGAAAGTACTGACCGCATCGGTCTGGCAAATCAAAGGTATTTATTGAACCACTTCAAATTGGTGACCGAACTGGGAGGGGAGGTCGTTCAGGTGCAATCGCCGGATGTGCTGGGAAGCATTGTTGATACTTGTAGGGAGAAACAGATAACAACTGTCTGCATGGGAAGTCCGTCACTTTCTTTTCCGAAATCATTGTTCATGATATTGAAATACCGAAAATTTGTGCGTGATTTGGCACAAGTAAACATAGATTTGATTATACTTGCATAATATTAATTCTTAGGAACATTATGAATATTCGTACAAAATTGATACTCAGCGTAGGGGTATTGGCTGGAATGATTATTTTGTTGGTTGCTCTTTCTGTGGTGAATCTACAGATACTGACGGCTACAGAGCCGGATAGTCCTGCTGCTGTACCGGGATTGCAACGTGCATTGCTCTGGATTTCTGTGATAGGTGGGGTATGTATTTTTGCCAGTATCATATTGTTGGTATGGCTTCCCCGTTCCATCAGCAAACCTATTCAAGAACTGACGCGTGGGATTCTTGAAATAGCGAACCATAATTATGAGAAACGTCTGGATATGAGTGGACGCGAGGAATTTCGTGAAGTGGCTGATAGTTTTAATCGGATGGCGGAACGACTGACGGAGTATCGCGCCAGTACGCTGAACGACATACTTTCTGCTAAGAAATTTCTTGAGGCTATTGTGAATAGTATTGATGAACCTATTATTGGTTTGAACCGTAATAGGGAAATTCTCTTTATCAATAATGAGGCTTTAACTGTGCTGAATTTAAAACGGGAAGAGGTAATTCGCCGTTCGGCTGAGGAGCTTTCTTTGAAGAATGATTTGCTCCGCCGTTTAGTTCGTGAATTGGTAAATCCGGGTGAAAAGAAAGAACCGTTGAAGATTTATGCAGACAATAAGGAGAGTTACTTTAAAGCTTCTTACATTACCATTATAAATGCAGAGGCTGATGATGACGAACCTCATAATCTTGGCGATGTGATTTTACTGAAAAATATTACAGAATTCAAAGAATTGGATAGTGCCAAGACTACTTTTATCTCGACTATTTCTCATGAACTGAAAACGCCTATATCCGCTATTCTGATGAGTCTGCAGTTGTTGGAGGACAAACGGGTAGGGGTGTTGAACGACGAGCAGGAGCAATTATCGAACAGCATTAAGGAAAATGCTGATCGCCTTCTTGGGATTACCGGAGAACTACTGAACATGACGCAGGTAGAAGCCGGTAAACTGCAGATGATGCCTAAAATAACAAAGCCCATTGAACTGATAGAGTATGCCATCAAGGCTAATCAGGTACAGGCTGATAAATTCGGCATTCAGATAGAAGTGGAGTATCCGGAAGAAAAAATGCCTAAATTGTTTGTCGATAGCGAAAAGATTGCTTGGGTACTCACCAATTTGTTGAGTAATGCTATCCGCTATTCCAAAGAGAACGGGAGGGTGGTTATCGGCGCCAAGCATGACGAGGATTTTGTGGAAATGTATGTGCAGGATTTTGGAAAAGGTATCGACCCGCGTTATCACCAGAGCATTTTTGACCGTTATTTCCGAGTGCCGGGCACTAAAGTGCAAGGTAGTGGCTTAGGACTTTCCATTTCGAAAGACTTTGTGGAAGCGCATGGCGGTACACTGACTGTTCAGAGTGAGCTGGGTAAGGGGAGCCGCTTCGTTATCCGGTTGAAAGCGTAACGTTTTCTATTTTTTGCGGTACTGTTGCGGAGACATGCCTGTTTGTTTCTTGAAAAATGTACCAAAATAAGAAGCATTGGGAAAATTGAAGAAATCGGCGATTTCCTGGATATTTTTCTGGGTGTTCTTGAGTAGTGAGATGCTTTTGCGGATGATGGATTTGAATATCAGTTCCTGTACGGTGAATCCGCAGACGGACTTGGATAGTGCAGAGAGGTATTTGGGTGATAAGCAGAGTTTGTCTGCATAAAACTCTACACCGCGTTCTTCCGTGTAGTGCGCATCTATCAACTGAATCAGCCGGATAAAAAATTCATGTTTGTGGCCAACCGTTGTTTTAAGGTTCATCAGTTTACGGTTGTAAATGGAACAGATGCGGTATGTGAGTCCCAGCAGAAGCAGCCTTTGTTCGTTGTCGTTGAAGGTGTTGTTGTCTAAGTGCAGGGTATTGTCCAGTAAGGACATGTATTTCAGAACTTCTTCTTCGTCTCCGGTGTTCCATACGTAGCATGGTTCGGTCCGGAGCTGCATGTATAGGTACATGGTTGCCACTGAATTGCCTATGATGTCCCTTATCGGTTCTATCTGGTAAATGAATATGAATAGTTGCAGGTCTTCCGATTCGCTCAGCACTTGGAAGAGGGAATCTTCCGGAATGAAAACTGTTTCGCCAGCCTGGGCCGAGAATACTTTCATATTGAGCGAAAAGGTGAAGTTACCCTGGCGGCAAACTATCAGTCCTGCTCCATTAATCATAAAAGGTTTCTTCAGGGAGGTGGGAAAGGAGCAGAGCATACCTTCTGAACTACAAATGTTTTCTCCGTTTGACAATGCGTGGTCCAAGTGGGATAAACGTTCTTGTTGGGTATCCATAACAGACAAAATTACAGGTTGTACTGAAAATTGTCCGCTAAGTTAGTAATTTTCGTTTAGGATACCGCACGACAAGCACAAATATCATGCAAATCAGGCAGGCATAGAGTGTCCATCCTGCCATTTCCTTTATAGCAGAGAGAGTGGCTTGTACTTGGATGCGTCCTTTGGTGGATATGGCAGCCATGTTGATTGCTTCTTGTTTGCTCTTTCCCTGATATTGCATGCCTTGTACAGTTTGGGTAAACGAGGCGGACGCTTCGGGGTGCAGCATGTCTACATTCTGTGCATAGCGGGTGACGTAGTGCTGCTGGCGTTCTTGCAGTACATTCGTATAGAGTGCGGCTCCGATGCTGGGAGCCAATACCATGCGTACGGTAAGCATGGTGCATATCCAGGAAGAAAGATATTTGTAAGGCATGCGTTGGGTGGCGTAGGTTGGAATCAGCGAATAGAGGAACATCATACCGGTAGAACGGATGATGACCGGATACTTCATCCGTTCGTACAGTCCTGCACCTTGTACCTCGAAATACATGAACATGGTGGAAAGCCCCAATAGAAGGAAACCGGCGGCAAAGAGATATTTGAAGTGTACGCCTTTCACACTGAGCCAGATGGTGGCTATACCGCCGATGAGGTAGCCCAGCATGGACCAGTTGCCTAGGGTGGCGTTCTGAAAGTTGTCCAGTTTCATGCCTATGCCTGTGAATACGTTGACAAACATGGCGCTGGAATTCAGTACCATTAACAGAAAATAGAATAGGAAACCCATACGGATGGTGCGCAGTTTGAATACATCGAGTTGATAGTAAGGATTGCGTTGGGTAGACTCGATGTAGAGGAATATACCACCAGCAATGATGGCGCAGACTGTGGCCCATCGTATGGTTGGGTCGTCGTACCAGTCGAGCACTTTGCCATAAGTAAGCACGTAGGTAATGCAAGCCAGTGTGATGCAGAAGATGGAGGCATTGCCAAACTGCTTGAGGTTGATGGGGAAGCGGCGGGTGGTATATTTATGATAAGGCATAGTGATGAATGTGATGAGGATGCAAAGTAATAGTAGCCCCATCATAAAGTAGTGTATGTACTGCCATTCGTACTCAAAGGCGAGCCAGGCGGTGAGCGAGGTTCCCAATTGTCCCAGTACCATGAAGAATAGGTAGATGGCAGGTTGTGCCGCACTCCGTTCGATGTCCAGCTTGTCCCAGCCTTCGCCGGTTACAGGCTCGTTGCCGGGTGTAATCTTATCGTACGCTTCGATATGCCCTGCATACTTTATGAGGGTGAAGAGGTTGACCATCATCAGTACCATTCGTAGGAATCCCATAAAGATGCTGCATAGTGCCAGCAGGAAAACACTGTCTGTCTTGGCACAGATATAACTGAAGATGTACATCAGGGAGAATCCTGCCAGACACATCATTTTCTGCCGGCGTATGACTACCAGCCTATATAGAAAGGGGCAGAATGCCGCCATACCGATGGAAGTGGCGAAGTTGGCAAACTGGATATGCTCGGAAATGATGCCGAGCCCGCTCATCATTTCGGTGCTTGCCACCGAGTAGGTACCGCCTACAGTCAGTATCGGCAAAAAGAATACGAATAGGATGATGATACCTACCGGCTTAGGTACCCAGTTGTAGAAGGGATAGTTCTTGGGGGATGAGGGCATGGATAATTAAAAATTAATCATTAAACACTAATCATTATTCCATCTTCGCTTTGACTATTACCATCATACCGGCGGCAAGGCTGCTGTTGTCTTCTTTGGACAAATCGGTAAAGTCGATGCGGACTGGGATGCGTTGCTGTATCTTCACGAAGTTGCCGGCAGAATTATCCGTGGGCACTAGGGAATATTTGGAGCCGGTGGCTCCGGAGATGGCAGTGATTTTTCCTTTGAATTCTTTGTCGCTGATGGCATCGACGGTAATGACTACTTCTTGTCCCAAGTGCAGATTCTCAATCTGGGTTTCCTTGTAGTTGGCTATAATCCACTTTTGTGTGTCAGGCAGAATGTAGGTGATGGTTTGTCCGGCAGTGATGAATTGTCCTTCTTCAAGAGTACGCCGCCCCAATTTCCCATCACAAGGAGCTACTACTACGGTGTAGGAGAGATTCAGTCGTGCCATTTCGAGTGCGGCTGTTGCCCGTTGTATGGCAGCTTCGGTATTTTCACGGCGATGTGACACTTCGTTCACACCCGACAAGGCAGCTTTCTGTTGTCGTTTCACGGCTTCCAACTTCTTGTGGGTAGCTGCATATTCGGTTTCTATCTGTTCCAATTGAATGGGGGTGGCAGCGTTTCTCTTCACCAGATTCTGGTATCGTTGGCGGTCTTTCTCCAGCTTGGTAAGGCGGATTTCTATCTCTGCTATGGAGGCGTCGTAGACAGAGGCTGTAGTTTGCGTGGTTTGTAGTGTGGCACCAATGACTGTGGCACCGGCTTGTGCATCCTTGAGTGCAGCTTCAGCTTCCATGACTCTGATTTTATATTCCCGGTCGTCCAATATAAGTAAGGTATCTCCTTTGTGTACTTCTTGGTGTTCTGTGAAACAAATTTTCTTGATATATCCTGATGCGCGCAGATTGACGGGAGATATGTATTGTTCAATCTGTGCATCATTACTGGTTTCCGTCCGTTTGTAGTTCAAAAAGAGGCAGACCACTTGAATAATTCCCCAGATAAGGATAGCTATTCCTAATAGGCTGACAACGATTTGCCAACGGCGAAGCTTCTTCAATTTCCGTGCTTTTTCTTGGTGGGTACTTGCGGTGTTATTGTTCTCTTTTGTTTCCATATTTTCTATATTATATTGTTTACTTATTATTATATATACATCCGTCCTTGAATACGGGCTCTATTCATCTTCCTCTTTAATGAATTGAGGGGCTCAACGTCTCCAGCTGTCCCGTCAGCTTCAGCAAAGTCAGATTGGTTATCCGGTAATTGTAGTGGGCACTGATATAGTTGTTTTGGGCTTCGCTCATCCGCATTTCGTCCTGCAACACTTCGGTCATTGAGGCGATTCCTTCCCGATAACGGTCCATGGTAACGGTATATACATCTTCAGCAAGCAGATAATTGTCCTTCTGCTTCTTAAAGTTACGCTGGCTGTTCATCAGGTCATTGGTAGCATTCAGATATTGTGTCTGAAGATTTTTTCGGGTATTCTCTTGAGCGAGTTTGATGTTCTCTATGTCAATGGTTGCCTTACGCATCTTGTAGCGTTTGTCCAGTCCGTCGAAAATGGGAATGCGCAAGGAGAGTCCCACTCCATAGGAGCGATACCAATGGTTGGAAGGGCCGGAATGGAACCAATGGTAAGCTTTGTCCGTATAGGCAGAGAACATCCAGCTTCCCGTCAAGCTCAAGGAGGGGATGTAACCGTTGCTGACTATTGTTTTTTGTTGCTCTGCGAGTTGTTTCTGTGATTGCAGCAGCTGTAGTTCATATAGTGTTTCAGATAGCCCGGTGAGTGCTGCGGGCGTAATCATTTCTGTATTCACCGGTACCAGTGCTATATTTTCTTCTGCCGGATAGTCGATGATGTATTTCAGTAGGTTCAGTTGCTGTTCCATCATGGCTTGTGCGTTGTCGTGTTGCACCTTGAGGTTCTCCAGGTTGATGTTGACGCGTTTCACATCTACTTCCATAGCCATACCGTTGTCATAGAAGGCCTGAGTGATATCTCTCAACTCTTCTAGGCGAGTGATGTTGGCTTTTATCAAAATAATCTGTTCAGCTGTAACCTGTCCTAGGTAGTACATTTGACTAATTTGAAGGATGAGGTCTTCTCTTGCCTTTTCATAAGAAAGGCGATTCATCTCATCCATGGTTTTAGCTATGGACAGAGTGGTGTAGAGTGTTTGGTTATAAAGTGGTATCTGCAGCTGTAATCCGAAGTTGGCGTTGTATTGCAAAGTTTGGGTTACATTATAGGGATTGCCATACGCTGAACCATCGGTAACGGATACGGGTGGATCGATATTGTCGTTATAGTTGGCAAAACCATTGATTTGGGGCAGTAGTTTGGCTCGATTCTCAGAGATGCCGTATTTCCCTTTTTGTATTTCCTTCCGTTTGCTTTGCAAGGACAAATTGTTTTCGATACCTATTTTGAGGCAGTCCTCCAAGGTTAGGGTATCTTGTGCTCTTGTACCTAGTGCAAGCAGACACAGAAAGGAAAATGTGAACAGTTGTCTTTTCATAATAGTCACTTGATATTTGCACACAAAGTTAGTGGCTTAAAATGCAAGAGGACTATCCATATATCAACTGTTTGTATTCATATTTTCCTTTTTACTATAATTTGAAAACAAACCATAGTAAAAAACGAGTATTAAAAACAAAAAAGACCGCCAAGAGTGGAAGCCTCCTAACAGTCTAAATCTTCTTTGTAGCGGGACCCGGGATTGAACCGGGGACCTCATGATTATGAATCATGCGCTCTAACCAGCTGAGCTATCCCGCCATCATTTCTCGATTGCGGGTGCAAAGATATAGCTTTTATTTAAATTGCCAAAACTTTTATGGATATTTTCTGCTTTTTCTTTTGCTGATAGGGTGCTGAAGTGGTTTGCAGTACTTTTTATTAAAAGTCTTTGTATAACATTATCAATGAATTAGGGGTGTATGGAAAGGGAGGTATAAATAAATTTGATGATTTATTTTCTGTAATTAGAAAAAAGTATTTATCTTGGCTGGCGCAATAAAAAGCAGAATAGACTATGGAAAGAAAGAAAATACATTTGGAATATCTCTTGAATGCGACTTCTAAAAGTATTCTTTGGGCAGCGATAAGTACCCCTACTGGTTTGGAGGGCTGGTTTGCTGATAGGGTTCAGTCAGACGATAAAACAGTAACCTTTTTTTGGGGAAAAACAGAAAAACGTGATGCCGAGATTATTGCCGTGCGGGCGTATTCATTCATCCGCTTCCGCTGGCTGGACGATGAGAACGAGCGAGAATACTTTGAACTGAAGATGACAAACAATGAGTTGACCAATGATTTCGTATTGGAGATAACAGACTTTGCCGATATAGACGAGGTGGGTGATTCGCGTGAATTATGGGAATCGCAAGTGGATACTTTGCGAAGAACTTGTGGTTTTTAGTTAACTTTAGATTAAAAATTTCCCGTACTCCCTTTTTTTGTACTACTTTTGTGCTCTCATTGCATGAAACGAGTAAAATGCTGCGCATAAAAAAGTTAGATATATTTGTTTTGAAGAGCTTTTGCATGCTCTTTATGGGTACTTTCTTCATCTGCCTCTTCATCTTTATGATGCAGTTTTTATGGAGGTATGTGGACGAAATGGTAGGAAAAGGATTGGAGATGACTGTCCTTGCACAGTTTTTCTTTTATTCTGCGCTTTCGTTGGTACCTGCGTCGTTGCCGCTGGCTATTCTGCTGGCTGCCCTTATCACCTTTGGAAATTTCGGAGAACGTTTTGAATTACTTGCCATGAAGGCAGCCGGTATTTCTTTATTGAAAATCATGCGGCCCCTGATTATCTTTATTTGTTTCATCTGTTGTGTCTCTTTCTATTTCCAAAATGTCATAGGACCAAAAGCCCAAACAAAATTATGGACTTTGCTTATTTCCATGAAGCAGAAATCTCCCGAAGTGGATATTCCTGAAGGTGTGTTCTACGATGAAATAGATGGTTATAATCTGTATGTGAAGCATAAGAACCGCAAAACTGGTATGCTGTATGACGTACTGATATATAATTTTGAGAAAGGTTTTGAGAATGCTCAAATTATCAAGTCTGATTCGGGACGTCTGGAGATGACGGCTGACAAACAGCATTTATATTTGCATTTATACAGTGGTGAGCAGTTTGAGAATTTGAAATCGCAGAACATGAACCAAAGGAATGTGCCTTACCGGCGTGAGACATTCCGCGAAAAGCATGCAATCATTGAGTTCAATTCGGATTTTAATATGGTGGATGCAGGTATCATGAGTAATCAGTCCAACAGTAAGGATATGAGAATGCTGCAGGCGGATATTGATTCCATGAAATTGCAGAATGACAGTGTGGGACGTGGTTATTATAAAGAAGCTATGGCAGGAACTTATAAGGTGACAGCCAGCTTGTCTAAAGAGGATACATTGAAGATTGAAAAGGCCTATTTAGGTGAGTACAATGTAGACAGCCTCTACAATGTGGCTACACTGATGCAGAAACAGAAGGTTATATCCACGGCCGTCAGCCGTGCAGAGAGTGCGGGGAGTGACTGGAGTTTTAAGAGCTTTAATATATCGCAGACTGAAAGCAGCCTTCGACGGCACATGACTTCCTGGCATGAGAAACTGACTCTTTCTCTGGCATGTCTCATCTTCTTCTTTATTGGTGCGCCACTCGGAGGAATTATCCGTAAAGGAGGCTTGGGAATGCCGGTGGTGGTTTCTGTATTGATTTTTATTATCTATTACATCATCAACAATACGGGGTATAAGATGGCCCGTGACGGACAGTGGGTTGTCTGGATGGGTATGTGGACCAGTACTGCTGTCTTGGCTCCATTGGGTGCGTTCTTGACATATAAATCCAACAATGATTCAGTGGTATTGAATGCTGATGCTTATATAAATTGGTTCAAGAAGGTTGTGGGTATTCGCAGTGTACGCCATCTGTTCCGTAAGGAAGTAATCATCCATGATCCTGATTATACACGTATTCCGGAAGAGCTGAAGGCTTTGTCCGTAGACTGTCGTGAATATGCTGATAGAAAGGGGTTGAAACGTGCTCCCAATTACTTTAAATTGTGGATGACTGATAGCCAGGATGAGGCAGTGGAAGATATTAACGAACGTTTGGAGAGTCTGATAGATGAGATGTCGAATACAAGATCCGTTACTTTGTTGACAGCGCTGAACACCTATCCGGTCATCCCCATCCATGCGCATGTCCGTCCGTTCCGCAATTATTGGTTAAACTTGCTCTGCGGTATTGTTTTCCCGATAGGCTTGTTCTTTTATTTCCGTATCTGGGCATTCCGTATCCGTCTGAATAAGGATATGGAGCGGATTATCAAGACAAATGAAGATGTGATTGGAATCATAGAAAGAGATCAGAATAAATAAAAACAAAATAGATTATGGAAAATGTAAAGTTGAATACGATAGAAGAGGCCATTGAAGACTTCAAAGCCGGTAACTTTGTGATTGTTGTGGATGATGAGGACCGTGAGAATGAGGGTGATTTGATAATTGCAGCTGAAAAGATTACACCGGAGAAAGTAAACTTTATGTTGAAGCATGCCCGTGGTGTACTTTGTGCTCCAATTACAGTTTCGCGTTGCAAGGAACTGGATTTGCCGCATCAGGTATCGGATAATACTTCTGTATTGGGTACTCCCTTTACGGTGACTATTGACAAGTTGGAAGGTTGCAGTACCGGGGTTTCTGCGGCAGACCGCGCTGCTACTATCCAGGCGTTGGCCGATCCGGCTTCTACTCCGGCCACTTTCGGGCGTCCTGGCCACATTAATCCATTGTATGCCCAGGAGAAAGGTGTGTTGCGCCGTGCCGGACATACGGAGGCTACTATTGATATGGCACGTTTGGCTGGACTTTATCCGGCGGGAGCCCTTATGGAAATAATGAATGAGGATGGTACAATGGCCCGTTTGCCCGAATTGCGCAGAATGGCAGATGAATTTGGCTTGAAATTGATTTCTATCCGTGACTTGATTGCCTACCGTTTGAAGCAGGAGTCTATTGTAGAAAAAGGAGTGGAAGTGGATATGCCTACAGACCACGGTCATTTCCGTTTGATTCCTTTCCGCCAGAAGTCGAACGGTTTGGAACATGTAGCTTTGTTCAAGGGTACTTGGGAATTGGATGAACCGATTCTGGTGCGTGTACATTCTTCTTGTGCCACTGGTGATATATTCAATTCCAAACGCTGTGATTGTGGCGAGCAGCTGCATAAGGCAATGGAGATGATAGAGAAAGCCGGTAAGGGGGTAGTTGTATATCTGAATCAGGAAGGTCGCGGCATTGGCCTGATGGAAAAAATGAAAGCATATAAATTGCAGGAAGAAGGCATGGATACTGTGGATGCTAATATTTGCCTGGGACATCTGGCAGACGAGCGTGATTATGGTGTGGGTGCCCAGATTCTTCGTGAGATAGGAGTGCACAAAATGCGGCTGATGACCAATAATCCCGTGAAACGTGTGGGCTTGGAGGCTTACGGTTTGGAAATAACGGAGAACGTAGCTATTGAGACTACTCCGAATCCATACAACGAGCGTTATCTCCGTACCAAGAAAGAACGTATGGGACATACACTTCATTTCAATAAGTAACTGTCTTTTTGTTTTCTTATATCAAAGAAAATCGCTTATTTTGCAACCGGATTTGCGTAACAATCATTAAATAGTAACAAAATGAACCAATTATCAGATCGTTTAAACAGTTTGTCGCCTTCTGCGACACTGGCTATGTCTCAAAAGAGCGCAGAGCTGAAGGCTCAAGGCGTAGACGTAATTAACCTGAGTGTGGGAGAACCGGACTTCAATACTCCCGACCACATTAAAGAGGCTGCGAAAAAGGCGATAGACGATAACTTTTCTCGCTATTCTCCAGTGCCGGGTTATCCTGCCTTACGTAATGCAATTGTAGAGAAGTTGAAGAAGGAAAACGGTCTGGAATATACCGCCGCACAAATTTCTTGCGCCAATGGTGCCAAGCAGTCGGTTTGCAATGCAATCCTGGTATTGGTAAATCCGGGTGACGAAGTAATTGTACCTGCTCCCTATTGGGTCAGTTATCCGGAAATGGTAAAGTTGGCTGAGGGTACGCCGGTTATCGTACCTGCCGGTATCGACCAGGACTTTAAGATAACACCTGCACAGCTGGAGGCTGCCATCACCCCGAAGACAAAGGCGCTGATTCTTTGCTCTCCCTCTAACCCTACGGGTTCGGTGTACAGCAAGGAGGAGTTGGCAGGCCTGGCCGCAGTATTGGCAAAGTATCCGCAGGTTGTTGTGATTGCCGATGAGATTTACGAACATATCAACTATATCGGCAAGCATCAGAGCATAGCACAATTCCCCGAAATGAAAGAGCGTACGGTCATTGTGAATGGTGTTTCCAAAGCATATGCAATGACTGGTTGGCGTATCGGTTTCATTGCAGGTCCGGAATGGCTTGTGAAGGCTTGCAATAAATTGCAGGGACAGTATACTTCCGGTCCTTGTTCTGTATCTCAGAAGGCTGCTGAGGCTGCTTATACGGGTACACAAGTTCCGGTGGAGGAAATGCGCAAGGCTTTCGAGCGTCGTCGTGATTTGATTGTAAAGTTGGCCAAGGAAGTTCCGGGTTTCGAGGTGAATGTACCGGAAGGTGCTTTCTATCTGTTCCCTAAATGCGATTCATTCTTCGGTAAATCTGCCGGAGAACGTAAAATCAATGATTCAGATGATTTGGCCATGTATCTGTTGGAAGTGGCTCATGTGGCTTGCGTAGGTGGTGCTTCTTTCGGAGCTCCCGAATGCATTCGTATGAGTTATGCAACCAGCGATGAAAATATAGTTGAAGCTATCCGTCGTATAAAAGAAGCACTGGCTAATCTGAAGTGATTCTAACTTCTTCTACAAACTTATTTTAGCAAGACATCTGTCATGCTGTCACGAACAGTTCGTTTCATCAAAGCGGACTGTTCGTTTTGTTATGACGAACACTTTGTTTTGTTATGACGAACACTTTGTTTCATTATAGCGAACACTCTGTTCCATACAGTATAAACACTTTGTTTTATATTATACGAACATTTTGTTTTCTACTATATGAACACTTTGTTTTATACTTATGGAACAAAGTGTTCATGTCTGTGAACTAACGTATTATCCGTATATAGAAAATAACAATGAGGGGGGTGAAGGTACTGAATCTCACGTGGGGGATATAAAAAAGCGCAGGCAGTTTATCTACCCACGCTTTTGTTTTTGATACTGGGATTGTATTATTCTCCCGGATGAATTGCTTCAGAAGGACAAACATCTGCACAAGTACCACACTCTGTGCAAGTCTCAGGGTCGATATGATAGATATCACCTTCAGAGATAGCGCCAACCGGACACTCGTCGATACAAGTTCCGCAAGCAATACAATCGTCACTAATTACGTAAGCCATTTTCTTTTAGATTTAAATTATTATTAGTACTAATTCGTTTGGCAAAAATAGTGGTTTTCTTTATTACTTGCTATCAATCTTGATTAAAAACGTATAATTTGTATGTCGTCTAAATAAGGAGTCGAGAAAGCGACACAGCATACCGCAGAGACTGAAAAATGTTCGTTTTTGAATTTCGTAAACGAATTGCTCTGATACTATTGGCTTTAGCTGGAGCTTAAGCCGATTTTCAACTTTTAAGAAAGAGTCGGATAGGTAAAAGTAATCACTGCGATTTCTCCTTCTTCGACATTCTCGGTTTGATAGGTACCTTTGAAATGTTCAAAGAACAACTGGTTGATTTTCTGTTGCACTGATACTTTTTGAGAGGCAAACCTGGAATCGGCTATAGGACTGTTCTCTATCCGGCATGCGATGATGTGTTTGTCCGGATGGTTGACCAAGAACATGCTGACTTTGCGTGTTTCTTTGCAGTCGTTCGGATAAAGCAGCATACTTGTCACTATTTGTGTAAGGCGGTTGACGTCGGTATGGATACGTACATCTCCTACCTCCACTTGTAGTTCCAGGAGGATACGGCCTTCACTGCGCATTTGTATTAGACAATCTAGTTCGTTGCACCATTCTTTTACATTACAATCCTGCAATTGAAATTTCATCATATTCGCTTCCAGGCGTGAGAGGTCCAATACGTCGTTTACCAGTTGGATAAGCTCACCCGAATTGGTCTGGATAATACCGGAATACTCTTTTCGCTCTTCTTCATCCAGTTCGTTGTCGGTGGAAAGCAGTTGGGAGAAACCGACTACATTGTTCAGTGGAATACGGATATTATAACTCATATTGGCAAGGAAACGGCTTTTTACTTCGTTGGCTTCTTCGGCAATAATTGCCAATTTACGCATTTCCTTCTCATCTTGTTGCAGCCGCTTCCTGCTTCTATACATATGTAGGTTGAAAAGTAACAAGGCTATAATGATGATAATGGAAGTGACCAGACAGATACGGTGAAAAGTGGCTTGCCGCTGTTCTTTCTGGAAAAGCAGTTGGTCCATATTATATAGGCTTTGTATCTGTTCTATCTGTGAGGTGGAGAATACTGTATATAACGAATCTCTTGCCTTGGTTATCTGTTTATAGATAGGAAGTGCGTCGTCCGGAAACCCCATCTTTACTAGTATATCCGCTTTCTGAAGTCCATAAATCATGGCATTATCCAGTGAAATAGGGGTTACAAGTTCAATGGCGTCTTCTAAATAAACCAAAGCTTTGTCGTATTCTTTTGTCAGTTGGTAATATTCGGCATATGCTGCCAAACGTATCAACCGATAAGGAAGAAATGAAGATGTACTGAGATGCCGCTCTGCTTTCTGCAAATATTCCCATGCTTCCGCAGGACGTTGAAGGCGGGTATAGTAAAGGGCGTATTGTAAATCTATGAGCAGATACAAATTGGTATAGCCGTTTGTCAGTACGGTGGTGCCTTCTTCCTGCAATCTGTTTTTTGCATTGTTGAGTTCCTCCAGATACCGGAACATGTTGTCATTGTCATGCAGATATGAGTAAGCCAGTACCGCTTTTGTCAATAAATCAATCTGAGTGGCAAGGGAGGAATCCGGACTTGTCAGTTCAAAAGCCTTGTTTAGGTAGGTGATTCCTTCTTTGTAACGTAAAGTATTGAAATATCCAGTCATCAGGCATAGGCATGCTTCGCGCATACCGTCATGGTTGCCAAGACTTTGAGCCTTGTCGTACATGTCTTGTGCTTGTTTGAGGGCTAATTCAATCTTCTGGCTGATGACATAGAATTCTATCATCATCTTTTTGCCTCTGAAGTAATGACGGTAGTAGTTGTGCTCTTCAGACAACTGTTCGAGCCTCTTCAGCCATTGTTCTGCATGTTTTTGGTCCAGTAGGTTGTAGTAATAAATAATGTGCGCATATATGGCCGCACTCTGGTAAAGTATATTTTTCTGGGCGATGGCCTCTTCCAGTAATTTGTTCTCGTAATAGATGAATGTCGGTGACAGTTGGTCAAGCAGTGCTATCTGATATAGGGTTTCCAATCTGGTGGTATCGGCTGGGGAGGCAAGATATATACGTAGCAGGCTATCCTTGGCTTCTGTCCGTCGCACATCTGCGTGTGCGGACGGTAACAGCCAGCATAAGGCAATGAGCAATGTAAATATCTGTTTCATTTCTTATTCTCCTTTCTGCCTGTCTGGCTTATGGGGTGGGTGAAGCAGAAGCGTGAGCCTTCGGCATACTCTGAATCAATCCATATTTGTCCGCCGATATGCTCTATGATAAGTTGGCATATGGAGAGCCCCAACCCACTGCCTTGAGCATTCTCATTCAGCTTTTCAAAACGTTGGAAAATGTTGGCTTGCTTGTCTTTGGGAATGCCGCAACCGGTATCTGTTACGGTGAATAGTACGGTGTCGTCCGTTTCTTTTTCCAGCTTTAGGACAATGCTGCCTTGTGGGGTAAATTTGGTAGCATTTATCAGTAGGTTAATCAGGACTTGCTGCAGGCGTGAGTCGTCAGTCTCGATGGGCATTTCTTCCAGCTCGGTGGTGAATGTAAGTTCAGCTTGTGTCTGTTTCACTTTATTCACGGTATCTATCACGTTTTTGCAAATGCTTACGGCATCATGTTGTGCAATACAGAATTGCAGTTTGCCGAATTCAAGACTCGATAGATCTATCACGTCGTTAATAAGCTTCAGCAATAGTTCTGAGTTCTGTTGGATAACTTCATTGCACTGACGGCGTGTCTCATCGTCCAGTCCCTCTTCCGTCAATAGGGATGAAAAGCCCGATAATGCATTGAGCGGGGTACGGATTTCGTGGCTCATGTTCGAGAGGAACACGCTCTTTGCACGCATGGCATTTTCGGCATTTATCCGTGATGTTGCCAGTTTTTGGGTGGAGAGCTTCACCTTTTCCCGCTGCCTTTTGAGTAGGATGGCAAGTAGAACAAATAACGTTACTAATGCCATCGTTCCTACCAATATGCTGGTTATGATTTTATTGTATTCGTTATTGCTGGCCGTCTCTGCCTTATCTACCTGGTATTTTGCCTTTATCGTATTGATTTGCCGGATATAGCTTTGTGAAGCGAGTGTATCTATAGGAGGATACAATTCCTGGTAGATTCGGCAGGCTTCCATGGCCATGCCTTGTATTTTACAGAGATAGATTTTTTCCAGCGAAGTCCAGCGGTAATAAGTGGAGCGTTTATTACCGGAGTATTCTGCTTGCAATTTGGAGTAGATGTCCAGAGCTTGTTTCCAGTATTGTTTGTCCCAATTTCCCATGGCTCTATAGTAGGCGGCAGTGGTGTAATCCAAGTGAAACCGGTAGAACTTCTCTGGGTGCAGTTGGTAGATGGAATCCATTTTGTGGAGCCAGATGTTTGCTTCATTAAGATAGTCTTGTGAGAGGTGTCCATGGGAAATGGCAAAATTCGTCTTTTCGATGCAGAAAAAGAAGTCTGTCGGGTAGTCAGGCTCCTGATATAATATTTTCTCCAGTTCTTCCAGGATTTTTTCCGCTTCTTCCAGACGTCCTTTCCGTTGCAGAACGTTGGACATTTTTAAAAGAAGCTGTGCCCTATATGGATGCTGGTCTGAAATGTTGGATAGTTCAGTCAAAGCATCCTGGTATGATTCCAGGGCTTTATCTCCCATGTTGGCTATTGTATTATAGGCGTCTCCAATGGCTTGGTTAGCCACTACCATACCAAATTGGTAGTCTGTAGCTTTGGCTTCTTCGTACATAAGTTGTGCCCGGTTCGTTGCTAAGCTGATATCGCCGCGCAATGTGTAGGCATTGGCCAATTGAAGTTGTAATAGAAAATACGTCGTTCTATCTTCATTTGATTGTAGGGTGGGAAGAAGTTGCTCACTCCACGTAATGACGCTGTCTATGGATATGGAGTCATCATAGAGAACTTGTCTTTTGACCAATGATTGCAGAATACTCTGCTTTTCTTGATTGGCTATTGTATGTGCTGATAAGACAGAAGTATACAATATCTGCCCCAATAGCATCCATATAATCATTTTTGTTCTCAAATGTTTGTTTGCCTCTTTTGTTTATTATTGGCAAAAATAAATATAAACGAATAAATAAAAAATTAAATAGATGCTTTTTTTCTCCTTTATAGTCAATTTGTTAGCAACTTTATGCAGGAGATTGGAAGGGATTAATAGAGTTCCAAACCAAACTCTTCTTTTAGTTGTAACAGTGCACTGTTCTTTTGTGCCATCATCTGGAATTTTTCAACGCGTCCATAGGCACGTACCTTTTCGGTAGGAGCACTAATCCGGACAGTCATGGTGACTTTGCGGTTCTTTAGCCGGGTACGTAGGTAATTTTGCAGAGTGGGTATCATGCCGGTAAATTCCTTGGCAACGATTTCATTATCTACCACAGCCTCAAAAGTTGTGTCATTTATTAAAGTGATGCGCATGTTCTGCATGCGCTTGGCAATGGCTACTTGCTCCTTGGGCATACGTCCGGCATACTCCTGCCAGTAATAGTTCAAATCCCTTTCATTGAAGATGTAGTCTTCTTCCGGTTGTGCTGCTTGGTGGGCGGCAGTAGGGTTAGATGAAGGGGTTCTTTGTTCCTCTTCTATATGGGGGCGTTTGATGGATACCCCTAATCCGGACATTTTCATGACCGGAATTTTTTTCTCTTCTCTCCCTTGCGCCATTAATACGGCAGTAGGTGTAGCATGTGGAGTTGTTGCATTACTATGCTGCGTGGCAGCAGGTTGGGGAGTGCTGTTTGTCTGTACTGCCGGCTGTACGGTTTGTTGGGGCATGGCAGCAGTGGCCTGTGGCTGCTGAGCGGCGGCAGGCTGCGTGAATATGGGTTTTATAGCTTGTTTAGGGCTGCGCCCATTGGCACCGTCGTCCTCCTCGGCGGTCAGTTGTGCCACTTGTATCAGAGTGAGCTCTACCAGTAGCCGTTTGTTTTTACTGGCACGGTAGTTCAGGTCACAATCGTTGCAGAGCTTCATGGCACGGTAAAGAAAAGGGAGGGGGCATTGCTGTGCTTGTGCTTGGTAACGTTCGCGGATGCTTGCGCCCACTTCAAGCAACGGCAGTGTCGCCGGGTCTTTGCTGACAAGCAAGTCGCGCAGGTGGGATGAAAGTCCGGTGATGAAGTGGCTGCCGTCGAAGCCTTTGTTGAGCACATCATTCAGTAATAGCAACGCGTCACTGATTTTGTTCTCAAGAAAGAATCCGGTTAGTTTGAAGTAGTATTCATAGTCCAGCACATTGAGGTTTTCAATCACGCTCTTATAGGTGATGTGTCCTCCGGTGAAGCTTACCACCTGGTCGAAGATGGATAGTGCGTCGCGCATACCGCCGTCTGCTTTGAGGGCAATGACATTCAACGCTTCCGGTTCAGCAGTGATACCTTCTTTGGAGGCGACATATGCGAGGTGTGCTACGGTATCTTCCACACCAATCCGGCTGAAATCATATATTTGGCAGCGTGAAAGGATGGTGGGCAATATCTTGTGCTTCTCGGTAGTGGCAAGGATGAATATGGCATGGCGTGGAGGCTCTTCCAGTGTTTTCAGGAAAGCATTGAAAGCCGAGGCGGACAGCATATGTACCTCGTCAATGATATATACTTTGTATTTACCTATCTGAGGTGGTATGCGTACCTGCTCCACCAATTGGCGGATGTCATCCACAGAGTTGTTTGAGGCGGCATCCAGCTCATGGATATTGTAGGAGCGCTGCTCATTGAAGGCAGTGCAGGATTCACATTGGTTGCATGCCTCGCCGTCTGCTGTGGGGCTCATGCAGTTGATTGTTTTAGCAAAGATACGGGCACAAGTTGTTTTTCCCACGCCTCTTGGACCGCAAAAAAGATAGGCATGCGCCAGTTTTCCGGTGGCAATGGCATTCTTCAAGGTAGTGGTCAGTGCACGTTGGCCTACTACGGACTCAAAGGTCGAGGGACGATATTTCCGTGCAGATACGATATAGTTTTCCATATTTGGGATATTCTTTGCTTTTTGTGCAAATGTACACAAAAAAAAGAAATCTTTCGGTTATTCCTCTTATCTTTGTGACGTGAAGTTATATGATGGGCAAGCTCCATCATGAATGATAAATTGCTAAATAGTAGATAACGAGATGGATAAACTTGCTTCTCTTTGGTCTTTTGTCCGCAAGCATAAATATCTGATTACGCTTGCGTTGTTTGCTGTAATTATCGGGTTCCTGGATGAGAACAGTGTTGTACGCCGTTTGGGTTACGCCCGGGAAGAAAGCCGTCTGCGCGATGAAATAGAAAAGTACCGCAAGGAATACGAGGAGAATACCGAACGGCTCAATGAGCTTGCCGTCGACTCCGGTGCCATCGAACGGATTGCCCGTGAGAAGTATCTGATGAAAAAGCCCAATGAGGATATTTATGTATTTGAAGAAGATATAGAAGAATGAAACAACTGATACCTGCCCTTTTCGCAGTAGGGGCCGTGATGCTCTTGGCAGGAGCTGCCGTTTATATCACGGGCTGGCCTCTTTCACCTTATATATATACTATCGGCGCTACGATGGTTGCTTTGGCCCAAATTAATTCTCCGTCCAAATGTAAAAGTCCCACTGTCAAACGCCTGCGCCGACAGCAAATATTCGGTGCGCTTTTGCTGGTGCTTACGGGGGCATTCATGCTCTTTACAAGGGGCAATGAATGGATTGTGTCTCTGACGATAGCCGCCATTCTTGAGCTTTACACTTCGGTACGTATTCCACAAGAGGAGGCGAAAGAAGGTTTAAGCTAAATCCGGAACATATATTCTGCATAAACAAGAGGGGCTGAACTCTTTTATAGAGCCAGCCCCTTTCTCATTTAGTTAATCTTCTGCGTTATCCGTCTATCTTTCTACCTTTTCTACTGTCAGAACTGCCGAAGAGACACCTGCCGTTACGTCAACTGTGAACCGGTAAGCGACACCGTTTTCCAGGCTTTTGCCTTCTACGAGGCCCAAGTTGCCGGCATCACGTCCGTTGGTACCGTCACCTATAAATACTAAGTCACTGGTGGTAGACAAGGCATCGTTTTTATATTCACCTCCCCAACCTTGCTGGTGGAAGAACTTGAAGTTGATGTCATCAGATTTGATTTGCTCTCCCGCTACTACTGTTACCTGATACTTCTTCGCTTCAATCTGTGACATGCAGAGACCTTTTTCTGTAGTCCAACCTACGGCATTGGTCGCTACGGAAGGTTTACCGATACCGTCACCGATAATCCAAAGGGCGCCGGTTCCGTCATCGTTCAGAGTGGCGGTGCTTGTTCCGTTCATTTTCAATACTTCCAGATAATTCAGGGCCAGGTTGGCAATGACGCGATAAGTTCCATCGATGGGCAGGAACTTCAGCGAACCGTCTTCATTCTTTTCGAAGAAGTCGGGGTCTATCCAATATTGGTCGAAGTTGGGAATGTCTGCAGTGATGTTGTCCCCTTGCTTCAGATTGAGGTCGATGCTGTAATGGTCATCATCCACCATCTCCATTTCAGAACCGTTCAGCAGTAGTTTCACGAAAGGAGCGGCTGCATAAGTCAACGTATTGAAGGAGATGGAATATTCTCCAGCTGACAGATTGGAGAAGGTAATTTCACTGGAGGTACCTTGTGTAATGGCACCGTTGCTCCATCCGAAGTTGATTTCATTCCCGTTGGCGCCTACTTTAGGAGCTTTGATGTAACCTTTCACTTTTTGTGCAAATTCACCGGTCACGCTATACTGATTGGCTGCGACTTTTTCCATGCGGTATTCTTGGTCTCCGGAAATCAGAGTTAGGTAGGGGAAGTCCGGACGACTCAGCGCCACGTCATAGCTTTTTTCTGTAATTGTGAAATTGATGTTCTGCAGAATGAACTTCAATGTAGCTGTTCCGTTGGGAATATTTGCCAGATAGGGAACATATATTTTCCCGGTATAGTCTTGACCGTTTACTTTTGTACGGATTATAGTCTCTGACACCATTTCGTCGCTGAAGTATAACCGCGCTTTTAACGTGGAAAGGGGTACATCTGCGTCCGATGCCTTGATTGTAAAAGGCAGACTGTCTCCGAACAAGGCTGAAGAAGGTTCTGCCTGAAAGTCCATTGTCGGGTTGCCGGGAACCGGATCGTCATCGCTGCAAGCATTCAGCATGGCTATGCCTGCCAATGCCATTAGATAGTATTTTAAGCTTTTCATTATAATCTTCTGTTTAAATTATTAGTTTTATTTTTTCCAACGGTAAGAAACGACTGCTTTGGCCGGAACTTCGTAGGAAAAGTAGTGTGTGCCGTCGCTTACGGTGATTCGCTTGGCATCTGCATTGTTGTTTGCCAATACGAATGCATAGGTACCGTCCGTATTCTCGAAGGCGGAGTAGGTGATTCCGTTGGCTGTGTAACCGGTCGTTCCGATACGTACAGCTCCCGGTTTCACGACTGAAGACATGTGCCCGATAAGGTAATAATGGGAATTACGGACAATTTTAGAATAGTTTGTATTGTCAATATCCACTGCACCGTAGCAGGTCTTGCAAGAACCATCTGAGGGGCTTACCGGTCCCAGGTCACTGTCTAACATCAGATTCCACACAATGGTGCCGCGGCACCAGTTGTTGGCTGTTCCCAATGCTATTTCTTCCATATCGTTAAGCAGGCGTGCTTCCAAATCGCGACCGGAGTTCCAAGTACCGATGGAGGTTTCCGTAAAAAGCAGTTCCTTGTTGGGATAGAGTTTGTGGATATTCAGCAACTCAGAACGGTTACCGCCATAATTATGGTAGGCAGCGCCCGCAATGTATTGTGAGGCTTCCGCATCATCATAAATCTTGGTAGGGTAACTTTTTTGGTCGGCCAGATTGTCGTAGTTGTAGTTATGGTCGAAAACATAAATCTTTGTAGTAACTCCGGCTTCTTTGAAGGCAGGGCCCAGGCCGGTCTTGATGAAGTCACGGGCTTCTTCCCATCCCATGAACAAGGATGCTGAGTTACCGTGGTTCAGCGGTTCGTTCTGCGGAGTCACAGCGTGGATTTTGATGCCTTCCTTTTCGAAAGCTTGTATCCATTTTACGAAATAGTCGCCATACGTTCTGTAATATTCGGGGTTCAAGTGTCCGCTGGTCCATGAGTCAAAGGGTACACGTTTCTCCAGGCTTTTCACTTTCATCCACTTCGGACATGTCCAGGGAGCGGCAATTATTTTGACGGCAGGATTGATTGCCAGAATTTCCTTCAATATAGGAATCACATATTTGGTGTCTTCCATCGGAAGGGCAAAGTGCTCAAGCCCCTTTTCGTCACAGCAAGTGAATTCACTGAATGAGAAGTCGGAACAACCGATGGCAATACGTACATAGCTGAAGCCGTAGCCTTCTTTGTCCGAGAATGTTTCAGTCAGAAACTTCGTGCGGTTCTCTTGTGTCATCTGCATCAGGTTGTAACCGGTAGAGCCGGTGATGGCTGCACCGAAACCGTCCATTTCCTGATAGCGGGTGGCAGGGTCGAGTGTCACGGTAGAAGGTGACATGTTGCTTCCGGTGCCGAAGGCCAGCCCGGACTTTGTCAAATCATAAGTACGACTGGTGTTCGTTACATAGAGGGTAACATCCTTTGCCTCTTCCGTGGGTTGGTCTGGCTTGGGTTCCGGTGTAGGGGTGATGTTACTGTCATTGTCATTGCCGCAGGCTGCCAGTATGGTGAAGCAGCCTAATGCGGTAGTGAATATATTTCTTAAATTCATATTCAATTGATTTTTATATTACTCATTAGTATTAATAGCCCGGGTTCTGTATCAGATTTTCGTTCTGGTCGATGGCTCCTTGGGGAATAGCCAGCAGATAGGAGTTCTCATTGAACAGATTTTCTTGTGCATGGCGGCCGCTGTCTTTGGCGTAAACGGCGTTCATCACTTCTTCTACCTTATTGAGGCGGCAAAGGTCGTACCAGCGCTGTCCTTCAAAGGCAAGCTCCATGCGGCGTTCGTCCATATAAGCTTGGAGCAATGCTTCTTTATTGCTGCGGGTGCTTTGTGGAAGTTTGCCCAGTCCGGCGCGGTTGCGGATGCGGTCGATGATGTCGGCTGCACCGTTTAGGTCGGGAGTCTCTCCCATAATTTTTGCTTCGGCTTTGAGGAGCAGGATGTCGGCATATCGCAGATAGATAATGCTGTTGAACGCAGAGCGGCATTTGTACATGAAGGCATAATGGTCTGCCGGATAATAGTTGCTCCATCCGCAGTCATACCATACAACAGATTCATTGTAACGTTTCGTGTCTCCTTGCTCTTCATAGAGGCGGATAAGGTCACGGGAAGGGGTAATCCATTTGGCCCAGGTGAAACTTTCATCCCAGTTGCTCAAGTTACGGCCGAACATCCAAGTACACCAGTTGCCGGAGCCGGGAGGAAAGTGGGCTTCGAGAATTGCCTCCTTGGTATTGCGTACCCGGCAGTCTTTTTTTTCCGTATCATACGCCCAAAGGTCGCTGAAGTCTTCCACGAGGTCGAAGCCGTCGGCAGCAAGTTCATCGGCATATTTGATAACCTTTGCATAATCGCGCAGAGGTTTTTCTGCATAGACCTTGGCAAGCATGGCACGTGCCACCGATTTGGTAAGTATGCTCTTGTCTGATGTGTCGTTTGTCGGTGTGTTGGGGTTTTCCACTGCTTCAGTCAGGTCTTTCTCTATTTGGGCGTAAGCCTCTTCAGCCGTATTCTGTGGAGGAAAATAGGTCGGGTACATTTCTTCTACGTTGTCTTCGGTAATGTCACCGCCCACGGTAGTGATGACCGGGAAGTTACCCCATAAGCGTACCATATCGAACATGACCATGGCACGGAATATCTTGGCTTGTGACTGATACTTGCCGCGTTCACTTTCACTGAGTGCCTTGAGCTGGTCACAGCCCACGATGATGCGGTTGGCAACGGCAATGTCGCCTAAGAAACGGTCCCAGTCACGTTTTAGTACAGAATTAGAGCCTTCAATGGAGTTGGTTTCGTAAGGCACCACTTCGGCCCCCGTTGTTCCGGCGTAGGCATTATCGGAATGAGCGTCACCGATAAGCAGTTTGTCGACATACCAGTGCTCCTGCTGGTCACGAAATTTTTTGTGAAGGGTTACCATTGAAGTTTCCACGTCTTGCACACTGTTGAAGATAGGCTTTTCATCAGTTTTGTTCACTCCTTCCGTTACATCCGAGTAGGTGTCTACCGGATTATAGTCCAAGTCACATGAGGTTGCGGTCATTGCCAACAATACACCGCAAGCTATACTTTTATATATATGGTTTAGTTTCATAAGTTATTTCTTCCTTTTTTAGAATTCAACATTGATACCGAAAACGAATGATTTGCTCTGCGGGTAAGTTCCATAGTCGATGCCCTGTACAGAACCGCTGTTGCCATATTGGTTCACTTCAGGATCCATACCTGAATAGCTGGTCCAGGTCAGCAAATTGCTGGCGGTAAAATAAGGCTGTACGCGGCTGATACCCCATTTCTTGAACTGGCGGCAACGGATGTTGTAAGAGAGTGAAATGTCTTTGACACGCAGGTAGCTGCCGTCTTCTACAAAGTAAGTGGAGTTCTTGATGTTGAAGTTGGCTTTCGGGACATTCGTAATCTGTCCGGGAATTCTCCAGCGTTTCAATACTTCCGTTGACTGGTTTTTGCCGTCGTACATGCCTTCGGTTTCCATACGGGACACATTGAAGATGTCGTTTCCGTAGCTTCCCTGGATGAAGATGCTCAGGCTGAGGTCTTTCCATGTAAAGGTGTTTGTCAATCCGTAGATGAAGTCGGGATTCGGGTCGCCGATATAGGTACGGTCAGAAGTGGAAATCTTGCCGTCTTCGTTAAGGTCGCGATAGATCAGGTTACCGGTTTCAGGGTCTACGCCGTCGCTGATGTAACCGTAGAAACCACCCAAAGGACGTCCGGGCTCATTGCGTACGATATTTTCTTTCACCACCTCGGCACTGCTTGCTGCTGTATAGATTTTCTGCAATGACAGCTTGGTCAGCTTGTTCTTATTGAAAGAAATGTTGAAGTCTGTATCCCAAGAAAACTCGCCGGTCAGGTTATGGGAGTTGATGGCGAACTCGAATCCCTTGTTGGTCATCTCGCCTTCGTTACGGGTGATGCTGGTGGTTGCTGCCGCACCAGCAGGCAGACTTACATTCATCAACATGTCTGTAGTTTTCTTGTAATAGTAGTCCATGCTGAAGGTCAGTCTGTTGTTCAGTACAGTCAGGTCAAGACCGATGTTCGTCTGGTTGGTAGTTTCCCATTTCAGGTCACTTGTTCTCAGGTTGGCCTGGCTGATACCGGGAACTGCATGGTCGTTACCTTCTTCAAACCAGGGTATGCGGTTGATGTTGTAACGTTGCAGATACGAGTAATCGCCTATACCGCTTTGGTTACCGGTCTGTCCCCAGCCACCGCGGAGCTTCAAGTCATCAATCCAAGCGATGTCTTTCATGAACTTTTCCGACGAAATGCGCCATGCAGCCGAGAAGGAGGGGAAAATACCCCAGCGATGGTCGGGATGCAGCTTGGATGAACCGTCGGCACGCATGTTCATGGTAAGCATGTACTTGCTGTCATAGTTGTAGGACACACGGGCGAAATAGGAAGAGATGGCCCACTGTGAAGCTCCTGTTCCGGTACCGTCCCATGAAATTTTATTGGCAGCGTTCAGGGTTTGTATTTTATCGTCCCGGAAATGTGAGCCGTTTATCCAGCTGTTGGTATAGTCCGATTTGGTATAGGAAGAACCTGCCATTACGTCGATGCCGTGCTTCTTGATATTGGTATTGTAAGTCAATATATTATCGAAAACCAACACGGTATTCATATTCCGGTTGTCAGAGGCTGTACCGAAGCTGTTGCGTCCGTCGGTGGTCGATATTGGATCGAGGAATGTGGTGCTTACACCGTTACGGCGGTCCAGGGCTACAGATGATTTCAACTTTAGGTTGGGCAGGAAGCTGATGGTAGCGGCTCCGGATGCGATGAGGCGGTTTTCCTTGTTCTTGTTGTTTTTCTGGCGGGCCAGGTTTTCCATCGGGTTCATGATGTTCACTCCATAGAAGTTCTTATTGTATTGATTCGGTTTTTCAGGATCCCAAATAGGAGCATAGGTCGGAGTGTTGATGACCGAGAGGACTACACCACCACGGTTGGCACCCGTACCGGAGATGATGCCGGTGTTTCCGATGTTGTCGGAGTAGGAGATATTGGCACTTACATTCAGCCAGCTGCGTATTTGGTTGTCGATATTGGCGCGGAAGCTATACCGCTTGAAGTATGTTCCTTCCAAAATACCTTTTTCATCCAGATAACCGGCAGAGAGGAAGTATTTCATCTTTTCATTTCCGTTTGATACGGACACTTGGTAATTCTGGGTTTGTCCGGTCTTGTAAACCTCGTCAAACCAGTCTGTCTGGTCGGTCAGCCCTTCAAGAGCAGTTGGATTTACAGCCCCGATTTCTTCTTGCAATTCGCGGTACTGTTCTGTATTCAGTGCTTCCATGCTCTTGCCTACTTTTGTCATGCCATATTGTACGTTCAATGCTACTTTGGCGTTGCCTGCCGAGCCGCTCTTGGTAGTAATCAATACCACACCGTTGGCTGCGCGCGAACCGTAGATGGCTGCTGATGAGGCATCCTTCAGAATAGAGAGGTTTTCAATGTCGTTGGGAGAGAGAAAGTTAATGTTATCCACGGGTACACCATCCACTACGTAGAGCGGGTCGTTGCTACCGTTGAACGAGGTAGTACCACGTACGCGGATACTCATACCTCCGCCCGGTTCGCCGCTGGGTTGCATAACCGACACACCGGCTGCTTTACCTTGTAGGGCTTGGGCTGCCGATACAATGGGGCGTTGGTCCAAATCCTTTGTAGAAACCGTAGATACGGCAGTGGTTACGTCTTTACGCTTCACACTTCCATAACCGATAACTACCACTTCGTCCAGCAGTTCGTTGTCTTCCTGCAATGTGATATTCATGTTGGTGGCTGCTTTTACCTCTATCGTTTTGTAGCCGATGAAGGATATTACCAGTGTGGCATTCTGTCCTACACTCAGGGAAAACTCCCCATCCAGATTGGTAACAACACCGTTGGTTGTTCCCTTTTCCAATACAGATGCACCAATGACCTCCAGGCCTGCGGCATCTACTACTTTACCCGTAGCTGTCAATCGTTGGGCAAATGCATTTGTTGACATTAGCAGTACGAGTAATGTCAGAAGGAGCTTGTAACTCCGCGTAAGAAGATTTCTTGTAATCATTCTCATAGTACTTTAATTAAAAGATTTAATTTATTTTAGAAAAGTATGTTCTAATAGAGATTGGATGTTTTCCATAGTACACTTTTCTTTCTCTGTTGCAAAGATAGTGGACAATCTTATTCGTCCGATAGGCGGGTAATGTGGAGAAGTAAGTCGGAGTAAAATGTAAATATCACATATATAGCGGGTTATGCTCTTGCTGATTGCTGTATAAAGTAAAGGTCAGCTACTATGGAAGGAGGTCTGTATATACTGTTTTATCGCTGTAAATGGTCGAAATACCTCTTAACTTTCATGTACTTTTTAGGGTAGAAGTAGCTTATGTTTAGATAGATTAATTTATCTTTGTGCTCTCAGCCTTATATAAATAATAGAAATGAAAAGAAAAATCATAGCTTTACTATTTTTACTGATGGGGTGTACCTTTCTGAATGCGGCACCTTACAGTGAAAAGATAAAAGAACTGCTGGTGCGCCTTGACTCTCTGATTGCGCAAAAAAACACGTTTGCTATGCTTAAAGAGGCGAAGATTGCCCAGTTGCACAAGCTGCAAAAGGATGTGCGTACTTTGGAAGAGAGATATTGGCTGAATAAAAATCTTTATGATGAGTATTGCGTCTATAACGCCGATTCTGCAATGAATTATGTGGTAGACAATTTGGATATAGTTTATAAGCAGAATGATAAATACCGGCAGATGGAGTGGAAGATAAAAAAGTCTTTTCTGTTGGCTGCCACCGGTTTGTTGAAAGAAGCTCAGGATGAATTGCGCGGAGTTTCAGGCGGTTCGCTCCCCAAAGAATTGTTAGTGGACTATTACGGGCAAATGCTGTATCTGTATTCGCATTTCAATCAGTATACCGGTAGTGAAATGGGTACTTTGCATGAACATTATGCACAGTTGGAGCGTGTTTACAAGGACTCTTTGAATATGGTTCTTACCCCTGAAGACCCCTTGTTCTTGTGGTATAAAGGGCAGGTAGTACAAGGTACGGACAGTATGTATGTTTTTAAAGAACGTTTGCAGAAGGGAATTCTTAATTCTGCATTCGACACTCGGCGCGATGCCATGAATGCTTACGTGCTGGCCTGCTTTTATCGCGAGTCCGATGAGCAGGAAAATTATCTGACTTACCTGATATATTCTGCTATGGCCGATGTACGTATCTCCAATAAAGATATTGCTTCGTTGGAAGAGCTGGCGGGGGTACTTTTTAGTTTGGGTGATATTGACCATGCCTATGTCTACATGAGTTACTGCTTGCAGAATGCCTTGGCATATCGGAACCGGGTGAGGGTAGTGGGCATCTCTGCAGTGCAGGACACCATTCATCAGATCTATCAAGAACGTAATCAGAGGCAAGAAGCGCGGTTACGTATGTATTTGGTACTGGTCAGTGTCTTGTCCTTGATATCCTTGTTTGCCTTCCTGTATATATATAAGCAGATGAAGCGATTGAAGCAGTCGCGCCAACAGCTGAATGAGGCAAACAACCGCCTGAATAAGCATGTGGAAGAACTTTCGAAAATGCACGGACAAGTGGCAGAAACGAATGTGCAGCTGACTTCTTTGAATGAACAGTTGAGAGATACCAATAATCAGCTTCGTGAATCCAACTATGTGAAGGAGGAATACATAGGTTATGTCTTTTCCATTTGTTCCAATTATATCAGCAAGCTGGATGAGTATCGGAAAAATATCAATCGTAAGCTTAAGGCAAATCAGTTGGAGGATGTGAAAGCATTAACCGATACTCATTCTATGGCACAGAATGAGTTGAAAGAGTTCTATCATAACTTTGATGCTATCTTCTTGCACATTTATCCGGATTTTGTAAGTGACTTCAATGCCTTGCTCCATCCTGACGAGCAGATTGTGCTAAAAGATGGTGAGTTACTGAATACGGAATTGCGCATTTATGCTTTGGTGCGTTTAGGTATCACTGATAGTGTGAAGATTGCCGAATTCTTGCATTATTCACCTCAGACCGTTTATAATAATCGTTTGAAAACACGTAATAAGGCTATCATTCCTCGGGAAGAGTTTGCTGCCGTTGTGCGTTCTTTGGGTAGGGCACAGAAGTGGATTTGATAAAGGCTTCTACTGATTGTCGCTGTATGATGCGTAGATGACACCTAAGAGTTAGGAAAAAAACTGCGATGTACTACCTTGTTTTTCCCTAAAAAACTAATCTTTCCACAGCAATGTTCTTTTCTTACCACAGCTGTGGAAAGAAAGAAACGCGGGTGTGGTAAGAAAGAAACATATCTGTAGTGAGAAAAGTTGTTCAGTAGTTCTCGTTTAGTATCCGGGC
>NZ_QTNH01000017.1:0-116699 GCF_003603515.1 Bacteroides sp. AM32-11AC
TTTAAATGTTGTTCCGGGTCCCTTTTCAAGTGTTAGCTACAATTTTGAAAGAACGGCGCATAAATCAGAACCGCATACCTGTGTTTTCTCGTAACGGATCGGCATTTCAAGCCATCATGAAACGAATTAAATTGGTCGCTCCCACCGATATGAGGATGCTTATCTTCGGAGAGAACGGTACGGGTAAGGAACATATAACCCACACCATCTACACGAGAAAAGCAGGCGTTCTGGTAAACCATTCGTGGCTGTGGACTATGGTTCACTCTCCGCACAACTTGCACCTTCTGCGTTCTTCGGGCACGTTAAAGGAGTATTCACAGGTGCAGATTGCAGCACGAAAGGATAGCAGAAGGCGACACGCTGTTTTTGGATGAGGTGGGCAACCTCTCATCGGAAACACAGCAGATGCTTCTGCGCGCCATACAGGAACGGCGGTATTGTCCAGTCGGTGACAAGGCGGATAAGAGTTTCAATGTCCGTATCATCGCCGCGACCAATGAGAACTTGGAGAAGGCTGTAAGCGAGAAGCGTTTCCGACAAGATTTGCTGTATCGTCTCCACGATTTCGAGATAACCGTTCCGCCGCTACGCGATTGTCTGGAGGACATCATGCCGTTGGCAGAGTTCTTCCGCGAGATTGCCAACAAAGAACTGGAGTGTCGTGTGGACGGATTCAGTACAGAAGCTCAGAAGAAATTGCTGACACATACATGGCCGGGCAATGTACGTGAACTTAAACAAAAAATTATGGGTGCGGTGTTACAAGCCCAGGAAGGAACGATTATGAAGGAGCATCTGGAACTTGGCTTGCAAGAAACCGTCTTTACTGTCGGTTTCTCTCTACGTAACGATGAGGAAGAGAAGGAACGAATCATGAGAGCCTTGAAACAAGCCAACGGAAACCGTAACCTTGCTACCAAAATGCTCGGAATAGGCAGGACAACACTCTATAAAAAGCTGGAAGAATATGGATTGAAGTACAAATTTGAGTAAACATAGTCTGCAATTCGCTGAATTTGATTATCTTTACCCCCAGTTATTTGTAATGATTAAGAATCAAGCAAAATGATAAAGGCTGATGGTTTTTCAATTATTACCTATTTCTATTAGTGCAAAAATTTATTGATAATCAGATACATTAGTCGACATAACATATATATTATGGAAATCATAAAAGAACTTGTTACAACATTCTTAGGAGATCGTTTAATTAATATTTTAAAAGCGGGAACTAATAAAATAGCAGATGAGGTATGTCATTTTGCAAATAATAAAATATTAGAGTATTTAAGCATTGAATACGAAAGAAATTCTAAAACCAAGACGATACTTCATCGCAGTGAGCCTGTAGATTTAAATAAATTCTATCAACCTTTATTTTTATGTAAAACGTCGGAAAGGTGGAATCGTATTTCGTTAATAGATGTTGAGAAACGTATAAGTACTGAGAATATTAAAGACTTGTTCGGAAAGAATAGTTGTATAACGATTATAGGAACAGCTGGAAGCGGGAAAAGTACTCTTGTTAAGTATTTATTTGTAGATACTATAACAAGAAAATATAAAATACCACTAAAAATAGAGTTGCGCTATTTAAATAATTATGCTGGAGATTTATTGGAATATATAAAAAATGAAGTCATCAAATTTTACAATATCGGGGAGGGGGACTATATTGTTGAAAAGTTACTAAGTTCTGGGGAATTTATTATGTTTTTTGATGGATTTGATGAAATATCTTCAAATAGAAAAGATGAGATAACTCGGAGTATTTGTCAAATAACGAAAAAATATTCAAGAAATAAATACATATTGACATCTAGACCGTTTGTAAATATTGAATTACTTGAGAATTTTCACAATTATGAAGTTTGTGACTTGTCGATAGAGGAAATTAAAAGTTTTATTGAAAAACAATTCAATGAAACGGAAAAAGAATTAGCGGAAAAGATTATTCAAACAATAAATAGTGAAGATGTGCAAACGTATAAAAGCTTCTTAAGTAATCCTTTATTGTTATCCATGTTTATCATAACCTACCAAACAGATTCTAATATTCCTCAAAAAAGAAGTGATTATTATAATCAAGTTTTTAACACTTTATATTCTGTTCATGACACATCTTCTAAATTAGGCTTTGTCAGAGAGAAAAAAAGTGGATTATCAAAAGAAAATTTCGTTGAAATATTGAAGCGTTTTTCTTTTAAATCATTCTTTAATCAAAATTACACTTTTACAACCGAATATTTTGAAAATCGTTTGCAAGAAATAAAAAAAGATCTTAGATTATCATTTAGAAATGAAGATATAATATATGATTTAGAAGTAGCTATAGGAATTTTGACACAAGATGGGTTAGATATTACTTATCCCCATAGGTCATTACAGGAATATTTTGCAGCTCTATTTGTTACTACTATTGCGTATGAAAATAAATTGAAAGTTTATGGGTTTCTTTATAAGTTGTTTGTCAATATATTAAATGATAGAACAATTGGTGATAATAACTCTAACTTCTTTTTGTTATTAAGTGAAATAGATACAATTGAATTTCAGAAAAGACTTATAATTCCATTTTTAAAGGAAATATCGATACGAGTTAATGGAATCTCTGAGACTTCGGAAGTGATAAGTTTTTTCACTTCAATTAATTCTATTTCATTCTTAATAGATAGTGATATGAAAAGAGATTTTAACAAAGAGCACGAAAATTACAATATAGTATTTGATAATTATTTAAAAGCCTCTCGTAATAGATATAAACATGGGAAAAAAGATAATACTGATGAGTACTTTGAAGAATCTAGAGATTTACTGTCAAAAAATAACATATTGCCATTCCTTTCAAATTATAACTATGATTTGGTTATATCTAAGATAGAAAAGAGAATAAAGTGTTCTGAAAGAATAGATTCTAATTTTATTGATTCTTTGTAAAGCTTATTATTATGCTACACACAACAATAAAACACAAAAATATGGAGATTTATCAAACAAATTCACTATCTTTGTATTCGGAAACTTTCACGCAACCTTGCGCAGAACAACGCAAGTCATTGGTGGAACAATAGGAGGAGATTACAGTTGAGTAGCTTTTAGAAAGCAATGATATCCAGCCACTTGGAAATAAATTACGATTCCTGGTGGCACCACTCAAATAAATACTCCCATTGAAATGATAATATTTCAATGGGAGTATTTATTTACACCCACTCCCCCTATCCCCAGCAACATGCTTTAAGATAGACTTTACTATTATCCCATGAAAAGGTCTGATAATAAAGAAATATGCCCTTCCCAGCCAATTATTGTACTTCACAACAGTAGTAATCCGAAGTTCTTGTTTTCCTTCGTGATATTCCCCGCACCACATGGACACATGGAAATCAAGATGCTTATCCGGCATTCCGAGAATTTCTTCATGCAGATTTTTATCCAAGACCATATCTGTAAATCTGGTTGCTGTATCCAGTCCTAATGGCTTTACAATCGCATTCCTGAAATTCATGAGCCAACCAATCCACTTAGGAAATCGGCTGAAGGCAAGATTGCGAAAATCTTCCGGTGTCAAAGCCTGCCCAGTGACCATCACTTTAGAAAAAGAATCTATATAATCTACAGGAAAATAATTCTTTATTAAGCTGTCTGCCGGTATATCTTTCATCTTATCACATATTGAATTTATTACTCGTTTGCTTTTCATTCACGGCGTCCCCAATGACACGGCCTACAAAGGTAGCCACTTAATCCAACCCTACAACATATTCTTAGAAATAATATTATCCCGTAAAAGATAAAACTCAAAAGAAAATTATCAGTTATCTTTGTTCCATGACTACCAACAAGACAACTCCCAAAGAATTATGGGCAAGACAGCAGATTAGCGGTCCCGATGTGGACTATGATTTATGGAACAAGAAAAGAATATCCGTGCAAGCGTTCTCACAAATGAGTCAGAGCTGTATTTTTACAGTTGACGTATTTAAAGAGAGATACGATTTTGCATCCGACAGTTTTGCCCATCTTTTCGGATACAATCCCACTTGGATAAAGACAATCAGGCAACAAGGCGATTTACTGGAAGAGAGAATACACCCTGATGACAGAATGCAACTCACGGAATGCCAAATCGAGCATGGACAGTTCATCTACTCACTCCCACCGGAAGAAAGAAATGACTACCGGCAAATATTTCAATTCCGTATGTTGAATGCACGGCAACAGTATATCAATGTAAGTAGCCGGCAACAAGTCATAGAAACAGACCGGAATGGTAAAGCCTGGATAATCATGGGAGTAATGGACATACTTCCCGACCAGACCCCTATCGAAAGAATCAAACGGACGGTGGTGAACAGAAAAACGGGAGAGATGCTTCCAACATGCACTGTTTCTCCCGACAAACAATTATCCAACCGGGAGAAAGAAATATTACGACTCATCCGACAAGGTTTTCTAAGCAAGGAAATCGCTTACCAGCTGGGAGTGAGCATCTATACTGTGAACAATCACCGGAAAAACATCCTAAGCAAGTTAGATGCCAACAATATAATGGAAGCCATCCATATAGTAGAAAATCTTGGTATCTACCTCTAAGATTACGGAAGCCAACCGAGACTGTCCGCCAACTGATTTGTTTTGCGCCACTCTTCAAGCTCCTTATAAGTGCGGACACCTCCCGTAAAGACAGCATGATAAATCTCTATACCTGGAATCGTTACACCATCCGGCACATCGAATTTGATTTGCAATATCGTTTTCCTAATTTCAGGAGTAAGGCGCTCCGCAATAGCGGCAGTCACCTTTTCTACAACACCATCATACCTGGAACCTTTCCGGATGTGAATCATATCAAACTTCCAAGTATTCTGTTCTCTATCCTTATATAAAGCATGCCACTCCATGCACTCTTCCTCCGTATGGATAAGGTTCCTATATTGTATTTCCTGCAAAGGCAACCGTTCCGCAAGTTCCCGGATGACCGAAAAGCTCTCTCCTACATCCAACCTATCGGTATAAATATGGATATCTATATCCCTACTTTTCGCCAACAGCCCGGTACGGAGTGAGCCCACCAAATGAACGGTTGCTCCAATGCGCTCCCATGCTTCAATAATACGGGTATCTTCCAATACTTTCCATGCAGATTGCTGATTCTGCCTTGCAAGCTCATGAATGTCCATTTACCTCCACTTTTTTGAATGTGCAAAGATATAAAACTTCCCAGTATATAGCTATAAATAGCCATTTCCCTTCCCGATACAATACACTAATTTTGCACACTGTCTTATCTTTTAGCAACAACTAATTATGGCATTCAATCAAACAGAGAAACAAGAGAAAGAATATTTAAAGCAAATAATCAGTTTTCTGAAAAAGGTTATCGGTAATACCGACGCATCAGTGAAAGACCACGTCGACACCTTGGCAGAATACAAAGACTATATCTGGTCCAACAAAGACATCGACCCGCATGAGATACGCTCCATGCGCGAAAGCATCCTAAACCATTTTGCCTTGGGGGAAAGTGTAATCAACAAGCGTAAGCGGCTCACCAAGATACTTGCCATTCCTTACTTCGGACGAATTGATTTTTTGGAAAAGAAAGAAAACAGCAAAGTGATGCCTATCTATATAGGCATCCATACCTTCTATGACCCGGAAAGTCGAGCTACCCTTATCCATGACTGGCGAGCACCCGTTTCGAGCATGTTCTATGACCATGAATTAGGAGAAGCAGGCTATCGGTCTCCATCGGGAGAGATTAAAGGAGAAATTTCCCTAAAACGCCAATACAGAATTCGGGGCGGCAAAATGGAATTTATGATTGAAAGTGCCCTGACCGTCCATGACGACATTCTGCAAAAGGAGTTAAGTTCCAATGCAGATGACAAGATGAAAAATATCGTTGCCACCATCCAACGGGAACAGAACCGGATTATCCGTAACGAAGATATCCGCACGCTTATTATTCAAGGAGTGGCCGGCTCTGGAAAAACATCCATCGCCCTGCACCGCATAGCCTACCTGCTCTATACCTTCAGAGACAGCATCTCGTCAAAAGATATTCTGATTGTCTCCCCCAACAAAGTGTTTTCCGATTACATCTCCAACGTCCTCCCCGAACTTGGAGAAGAAACCGTGCCCGAAACCAGTATGGAACAAATACTCTCCGGAGTGTTGGAACACAAATACAAGTACCAAACATACTTCGGGTTAGTGAATGAACTGTTAGAGAAGCCATCCTCAAGCCTCATCGACAGAATAGCCTATAAAGCCTCTTTCGGCTTCATTTCAGAGCTTGACAAGTTTATCCTCCACATAGAGAACACCTACTTCAAGGCAGCAGACGTGAAGCTGACCAAATACATCACCATACCTGCCCCGTTTATCGAAGAACAGTACCTACGTTTCAACCGTTATCCCATACGCCGACGATTTGATGCTATGGCTGATTATATGCTGGATATGTTGAAAATACAATACGCCTTTACGGTAACCACCGCCGGCAGAAACCTTTTGAAAAAAGAAATCAGACTAATGTTTGCAGGCAATAACGACATTCAAGTCTACAAAGATTTCTTTAAATGGACAAATAATCCCGGAATGTTCAAAATGCGAAAGGGACATACACTCGAATACTCAGACTTGGCACCGCTGGCATACCTACACTTGGCATTGGAGGGAAGCGGGAACCAGCCATTCAGAGTCAAACATCTGTTGATAGATGAGATGCAGGACTATTCGCCCATACAGTACAAGGTAATACAGAAACTCTTTCCATGCCGGAAAACCGTGTTGGGCGATGCAGGACAGTCCGTGAATCCTTATGGCTCATCCACAGCAGAAACTATCCAAAAGTCACTTACTGCAAGTGAAATCATGAAATTGTGTAAGAGTTATCGTTCCACCTTCGAGATTACGGATTTTGCGCAAAAGATTCATCCTAACGCAGAGCTGGAACCGGTTGCCCGGCATGGAGAAAAGCCACAAATCCTGCAGTTCGGCAGTGCCGTAGAAGAACTGTCCGGCATTATGGGACTAATCTCCACTTACCGGAAATCCGGATATAAGTCTCTTGGCATCATATGCAAGACGGAGCAGCAAGCCAGGGAGATGGCAGACGTGCTGAAATCATATGCCAATGATATCAGCTTCCTATCAAGTCAAAGCTCCGCATTTGTGCAAGGCATCGTCATCACCTCTGCCCACATGGCAAAAGGGCTTGAGTTTGACGAAGTCATTATTCCACAGACGGATGAGAGAAATTACCGTTCGGAGATTGACAAGAGTATGCTTTATGTAGCTGTAACCAGAGCTATGCACCGCCTAACCTTGACATTTCACGAGGCAAGACCGACAACTCACTGATGATGGATTATTAAGGAAATCTATCCCAACAGCCTTGTACAAGATGCGGCAAGCAACGGCGTATCTCATCAATAGTGTATCTTTTCTTGCCGACAAGTTGGCAAGGTTTTGCCTCCTTCTTGGCAAGACTTTGCCACCGCATTGGCAAAACTTTGCCATCGGCTTGGCAAAAGTTTGCCAAAAGCACGGCAATAGGTTGGCAAAATTACTCTCTGATTGACAACAAGTTAAAACAATCATCACATCGGTAACATGAAAGATATGCCAAGTCAATTCCGCCAACGGTTTATTGTTTACTTCTTAAATAGAAAACCGATTGCAGTGCCAGCAAAATCACAAAAAGGTATTCTGCCGTTAAGTAAATAGCCAAGGATGCATGAGTGCAAGCGCTTAACCAATAAAGATACCCCAAATACACGACAGTGGTAGTCACTTGGAAAAGAAAAGTAATCCGGGTTTACCGGTCCCTCCAACTGCGTTGAGATATACATAGCCTGGCAAGGCAAAGGTATAATTCAGCAACGTCACAACAAAAGGGATGAAAGCCTGCTCCGTCAACAGTTCGTTATCTGTATAGATTCCTATTATCAAGCGATTACAGCATACAGCTACCCCTATCAGTGGAAATCCAGCAGAATAGCCCAACCTCAGTATCTTACGGCAGATAATGAAAACAGCCCTCCTTTCTCCAGCCCCAATCGCATTACTGACCAGCGAACCCGTAGTGACCGCAAAAGAATTGACTATTACAAAAAAGACAGCAGATACACTTCGCGTAATATTGGAAATGGCTAATTCCGTTTTACCCAAATGTTCCACCGCCACAAAAAACAAGAACCACGGAGCCACGCTGATAAAGGCATGAAGCATGCTCCATACCGACAAGCTCAGCACATCCACCAACAGCTTTCCGTCATATACCGGTTTCAATCCATATTTCCCTTTATCTATTTTCAGCCATACATAGAAAAGAAGCATCACCAAAGAACCCATCTCTGCCAGAGAAGAAGCAATGGCAGCTCCCGATATTCCCAGTCCTCCAACAATTATCAGAATATAATTCAAAGGAATATTAATCACTATTGCAACGGCAGCAGCCCACGATAATGCCCGAGTGCATGTTATTCCCACAAGAAAAGAACGGATAACCAAAAACGGAAACGAAAACAGCAAACCGAAACTGCGCCAGTCCAAATATTGAATTACAGCCCGATAAATCTCCGGCGAGGAAATCAACCTTCCCAATATGAAAGGAGAACTTGCCTGCATCAGCAGACAAAGCAAAATGGCCAATCCCGATAAAAAGAAGAAACCTTGAAAAAATATCTTCCCAGCCTTACCATAGTCACATTCTCCATTCCTTCGGGCAATCATCACCTGCAATCCGATACTAAACCCAAACCCAAGCATGTAGACCGCCAAATAATAAATCCCCGCAATGGCAGATGCTCCCAATTCCACCTCGCCAACGTGACCTAAGAAAACAGCATCGGTTATATTTATCAGCTGCTCCATCAAAATGCTCATCATTACCGGAAAGTTGATAAGCCATATCTGTTTATATGTATAATGCATTGCTCAACAATAAAATAGCACAAAACAACACACTGTACAAGTACAGCATGCCATCCTGCAAATTCATGAATAAAAGGATACACAATCTCTGTGGCAAACGAGTCATCGCTTGCCAGATAGCTGAATAGCTTTATCAAGCAGGGCTATTCGTTGAGCGTAGCTATATACAGAGCTTCATAAAAGGTGAATATGTTTGTTCATTCAAGATATAGTGCAAAAGTACAGAAAAAATGTGCCAAAGTTCAGTTTAGGGCATAAAAAAAGGAGTACCGCTGTACTCCAACCTTTGTTAACCTTAAATCTAATACTATGAAAAACACATTGCAAAGGTACGGACTTTTGGGACATTGACAAACTTTCCAAGAAAAAAAGCATGTTTCATAACACATTTTAATAAGATAAATGCTCGTTTTCACGTCCTTTTTCACTTTTTCTGCTTCAAAATAGAAAAGGAGGTATAGCATCACGTAAAAAAATAAGCAAGTTCTTTCCATTATACTCCCAGTTTGCATTATCTTTGCACTAACACGAAGATAAGCTGCACCTCAGCATAAAAAATGAACGAGTTCATTTTATTCTGCATTCGGTTTGCACTATCTTTGTAATGAGATTAACAAGAACTTATATATGCCAGACTATGATTTAATCGCCATATTAGGGCCTACCGCCTCAGGAAAGACTCCATTTGCAGCCGCCTTGGCCGCCGAACTCCATACGGAAATCATCAGTGCCGATTCACGGCAAATCTACCGGGGGATGGACCTGGGCACCGGCAAAGACCTTGCCGACTATACCGTCGACGGGAAACAGATTCCCTATCACCTCATCGACATAGCCGACCCGGGCTATAAGTACAATGTTTTCGAGTATCAGCGTGATTTCTTGAATGCTTACGAGACTATTAAACAAAAAGGTTGCCTGCCCGTTGTATGTGGAGGAACCGGAATGTATCTCGAATCAGTGCTGAAAGGCTACCGTCTGCTGCCCGTACCCGAGAATCCTGAGTTGCGCACCCGTCTGGCGGACAAATCGCTGGAAGAACTGACCGACATACTGAAAGGTTACAAAAGCCTGCACAATACTACGGACGTGGACACAGCCAAACGTGCCATACGAGCCATCGAAATCGAAGAGTACTATGCCCATACCCCAGTAGACGAACGTTCCTTCCCCCAGATGAACAGCCTCATCATAGGTGTGGACATCGACCGGGAATTGCGTCGGGAGAAAATCACCCGCCGCCTGCACCAGCGCCTGGAAGAAGGAATGATAGACGAAGTGCGCCGTCTGATAGAGCAAGGCATCCAACCGGATGACCTCATCTATTACGGACTGGAATACAAGTATCTGACACTTTATGTCATCGGCAAGTTGACCTATGAAGAGATGTTCACGCAACTGGAAACAGCCATCCACCAGTTTGCCAAACGCCAGATGACCTGGTTCCGCCGTATGGAACGGCGTGGATTTACCATCCATTGGATGAATGCCCGGTGGCCGATGGAAGAAAAGATAGCTTTTGTAAAGAAGAAGTTGGAAGGATGATGAAATGATAAAGTGACCGGGTGATTTAAATCGTAAATAGTAAATAGTCAAATTGTAAATAGAATCATGAGTGCAGAACCCGAAAAGTTGGGAGTGATATACAACCCCAAAGCCGGAACACGGAAAGTGCAGAAACGGTGGAAAGAAATCAAAGAATACATGGACAGCAAAGGTGTGCCTTACGACTATGTGCAGTCCGAAGGGTTCGGTTCGGTAGAGCGTCTGGCAGGCATCCTCGCCAACAACGGCTACCGCACCATTGTTGTAGTAGGCGGTGACGGCGCACTGAATGACGTCATTAACGGCATCATGCTTTCCAATGCACCGGACAAGGAGAATATAGCCATCGGCATCATCCCCAATGGTATAGGAAATGACTTTGCCGACTATTGGGAAATGAGTTCGGATTACAAGAAAGCGGTGGATTGCATTATCAACAACCGCCGCCGGAAAATAGACGTGGGTACCTGCTATTATTACGACGGTGAAAAGCATCTGACACGCTACTTTCTCAATGCCATCAACATAGGCCTGGGAGCCCGTATCGTGAAAATCACCGACCAGTGCAAGCGTTTCTGGGGAGTGAAGTTCCTCTCTTACTTCATGGCACTGCTATCCATTATCTTCGAACGGAAGCTGTACCGCATGCATCTCAAGATAAACGGCGAGCATATACGCGGACGCATCATGACTGTCTGCATAGGCAGTGCGTGGGGATACGGACAAGCGCCTAGTGCAGTGCCCTATAATGGCTGGCTGGATGTTTCCGTCATTTACCGTCCCGAATTGCTGCAACTATGGTCGGGATTGTGGATGCTTATCCAAGGGCGGATTCTGAACCATAAGGTAGTGATGCCCTACCGTACGCAAAAAGTAAAAGTGCTGCGTGCGCAAAATGCCTCTGTCGATTTGGACGGACGTATTCTTGACCGTCATTTTCCACTGGACATCAGCGTACTGCATGAAGCAATAACATTGATTATACCCAATTGAAAATACTTAATCAGTAACAACCTATGATTGAATTAAAGAATAATCCTACCGGAAACTTCTTCCTACTGGCAGGTCCTTGTGTCATTGAAGGAGAAGAAATGGCAATGCGCATTGCCGAACGTATCGTGACCATCACAGAAAAACTGCAAATCCCATACGTATTCAAAGGGTCGTACCGTAAAGCCAACCGTTCGCGTCTGGATTCCTTTATGGGTATCGGTGACGAAAAGGCGCTGAAGATACTGCAAAAAGTGCACACCACTTTCGGAGTACCTACCGTAACCGATATTCATGCCGCCGAAGAAGCCACCATGGCTGCCGAATATGTGGATATTCTGCAAATTCCCGCCTTCCTCTGCCGGCAGACAGACCTGCTTGTAGCCGCCGCCAAAACCGGAAAAACCATCAACATCAAGAAAGGGCAGTTCCTCTCTCCGCTTGCCATGCGCTTTGCGGCTGATAAAGTAGTGGAAGCAGGCAATAGGAACGTCATGCTGACGGAACGCGGAACTACTTTCGGTTATCAGGATTTAGTCATCGACTATCGCGGCATCCCCGAAATGCAGACCTTCGGTTTCCCCGTCATCCTGGATGTAACCCACTCCTTGCAACAGCCCAACCAGACCAGTGGCGTCACGGGAGGTATGCCGCAACTTATCGAGACCGTAGCCAAAGCCGGTGTTGCCGTAGGTGTAGACGGACTGTTCATCGAAACCCACGAAAATCCCGCCGTAGCCAAGAGTGACGGCGCCAACATGCTGAAACTCGACCTGCTGGAAGACCTGCTGACCAAATTGGTCCGCATCCGGGAAGCAGTCAGATAAATTCCATTTATCCGGAATGGAATCCGAAAAAAACAACAGAAGTTGTGATTTATCCAAGGGCTGTCCGACAGATAGTTCAAGAACAATTTAAATTCATAATAATATGAAACATCTATTACGTGGTTTATGGATTGTAGCGTTAATTCTTTGCTGCAATTTTCAGCAGGTATTTGCACAGCAAATGCCGCCTATCCCGGTCGACAAAAATGTCCGTATCGGAAAGTTGGACAACGGATTGACCTATTATATCCGCAAGAACAGCCAGCCTGCAAACCGGGCCGACTTTTACATTGCCCAAAAGGTAGGCTCCATTCAGGAAGAAGCCGACCAGCGCGGCCTTGCCCACTTCCTGGAACACATGTGTTTCAATGGAACGACCCACTTCCCCGGTGATGCACTGAAGCAATACCTGGAGCGTATCGGGGTGAAATTCGGTGAGAACTTGAACGCCTATACTTCCGTAGACGAAACCGTATACAACATTTCCAATGTGCCGGTCACTACTCCGGGAGCCATCGACTCCTGCCTGCTGATTCTGCACGACTGGAGTAACGATTTGACCCTGGACCCGAAGGAAATAGACAAAGAACGCGGAGTCATCAACGAAGAATGGCGCACCCGTATGAGCGCCATACAACGCTTCCAGGAGAAGATGCTTCCAGTCATGTTCGAAGGAACGAAGTATGCCACTTGTTTCCCTATCGGAACGATGGAGGTCGTTATGAACTTCAAACCGCAAACTTTGAGAGACTACTATGAAAAGTGGTACCGTCCGGACCTTCAGGGTATTGTGGTAGTTGGCGATATAGATGTGGACGCCATCGAAGCCCAAATCAAGAAAATGTTTTCTGATATTCCCGCCCAGCCCAATGCTGCCAAACGCGAGTACTATCCGGTAAACGACAACAAGGAGCCTATTGTATTGGTTTATCAGGACAAGGAACAGTCCAATGTACAAGCCCTCATCTTCAACAAGCACGAAGCCACTCCTGACGAGCAGAAAGGCGACATGGGCTATCTGGTACAGAATTATGCAACCACGCTCATCAACAATATGCTGAATGCGCGTCTGAACGAATTGGTACAGACCGCCAATCCTCCTTATATATATGCCGCCACTTATGACGATGATTTCTTTGTTGCCAAAACCAAAGATGCCTTCACCGGTGTCGTTGTCTGCAAGGAAGATGCCATAGAAAATGGAATAGCCACTCTCCTGCGCGAAACAGAACGCGCCCGCCAATTCGGCTTTACGGAAACGGAATACAACCGTGCCCGTGCCGAATATCTGCGCCAACTGGAATCTGCTTATAACGAGCGTGACAAACGCAAGAATGAAGAGTACGTGGATGAATATGTCCGTCATTTCCTCGATAACGAACCGATTCCGGGCATCGAAAACGAATACGCCATCATCAATCAGATAGCTCCCGCCATTCCGGTTGCCGCACTGAACCAGATGATGCAAGCCCTCGTGACAGACAGTAACCAGGTAGTCGCAATTCTCGGTCCGGATAAGGAAGGATTGAAAATGCCGACAGAAGATGCAATCAAGAAGATTCTGAAAGATATTAAAGCTGAAAAACTGACTGCCTACGTAGACAAGGTGTCGGATGAACCTTTGATGGCCGAAGCCCCGAAAGGCGGAAAGATTGTATCCGAGCAGACAGATGATACATTCGGCACTACAACGCTGACACTCTCCAACGGAGTCAAGGTCATTATCAAGAAGACAGATTTCAAGGCAGACGAAATCCGCATGAAGGGAGTCAGCCTAGGCGGTAGTTCCTTGTTCCCCGACTCGGAAATCATCAACATCAACGGACTGGATGCAGTGAGTGTCGGTGGTCTGGGTAATTTCAGTGCCGTAGACCTGGAAAAAGTTCTGGCCGGCAAGAAAGCTTCCGTCAGCTATGGTATCGGTGACAAGACAGAAACCGTCAATGGCAGCTGTTCACCGAAAGACTTCGAAACAATGATGCAGCTCACTTACTTGACGTTCACCGCTCCACGCCGTGACGACGATGCCTTCGCATCCTACAAGAACCGCAACAAAGCTGCTTTGCAGAATATGGAAATGAATCCCCAGGTGGCGTTCAGTGACTCTGTCTCGGCCGGTATTTACATGCACCATCCCAGAAGAGCCAGAATAAAGGCGGACATGATTGACAAGATGGATTATGACAAGATTCTGTCCATGTATCAAGACCGCTACAAAGATGCCAGCGATTTTACCTTTATCTTTGTAGGAAATGTGAATGTGGAGGAAATGAAACCACTCATCGCCGAGTACCTGGGTTCACTGCCTGCCATCAACCGCAAGGAAACATTCAAGGACAATAAAGTGGACATGCGCCAGGGAGTTTATAAGAACGAATTCGTACGGAAGCAGGAAACTGCCAAAGCGTCGAACTTTGTCCTGCTGAACGGTGACTGCAAGTACGACCTGAAAAATGACATCCTGCTGAGTATGACCAGCCAGATTCTCGACTTGGTTTATACAGCCAAGGTACGTGAAGACGAAGGGGGCACTTACGGTGTATATGTAGGCGGCCAATTAAGCAAATATCCGAAAGAAAAGGCTCTCTTGCAGATTGTATTCGAAACCGCTCCGGCAAAAAGAGAAAAGCTGATGCAGATTATCTTTGCAGAACTCGACAACATCGCCAAAGCAGGTCCGTCGGAAGGAGACTTGAATAAAGTGAAGGAGTTCATGCTGAAGAAACATGCCGAAGACTTGAAGGAGAACAGCTACTGGCTGGGAAGCATTGACGAATACCTGTTCACCGGTATGAATCCGATAAAGGATTACGAACAGATTGTCAACAGCATCACCGTGAAGGACATCCAGAAGTTCACCGACGACTTGTTCAAGCAGAAGAACGAGATTGAGGTATCAATGATCAGTCCTGAAACTCCTGACAAAGAATAAGAGAGCCATACACACAGAAGGCTGCGTTGTTCGATGAAAGGCAGCGCAGCTTTTTTTATACAAACTCTATATATACAAATACTATGAGTCTTTTCTTAGATTTGCGCAAGCACGGAAAACTGGCAGAAAAACGAAATCCGATGTACGAAAAAAGTAAATTCGGAAAATTCTGGATGTACTTCATGTTTGTCTTCTGGGCCGGTTACCTGATATTCTTCGGTACGACCTTTGCATTCGCCTTTGACGGCGGTGCCACAGAAGCCTATCACGTAATGAATTCCGGATTGATATTTGTCCTTGTGCTGGATTTCCTGATACGCCTGCCTTTCCAAAAAACACCCACCCAGGAAGTGAAGCCCTACCTGCTGCTTCCCATCAAGCGGAACCGTCTTATCGACTTCCTGCTGATCCGTTCCGGACTGGATGGCTTCAATCTGTTCTGGCTGTTTCTGTTTGTTCCGTTTTCCATCATCACCGTCACCAAATTCTATGGAATCAGTGGTGTGCTGACCTATTGCATTGGCATCTGGCTGCTGATGGTATTCAATAACTACTGGTTCTTGTTGTGCCGCACACTGATGGGTGAGCGCATCTGGTGGCTGGCACTACCGGTAGTAGTATATGGTGGCATTGCCGCCGCACTATTCATTCCGGACAACAGTCCGCTTTTCGACTGTTTTGTCAATCTGGGAGAAGGGTTCATCACCGGTAATATACTGTCATTCATCGGTGTACTGGCTGCCATCGCCCTCATGTGGTTCATCAACCGCACCCTGATGCAGAAACTCATCTACAATGAACTGAACAAAGTGGAAGATACACGGATAAAACATGTATCCGAATACAAATTCCTCGACCGCTACGGCGAAATAGGCGAATACATGAGACTGGAACTCAAGTTATTGCTACGCAACAAGATTTGTAAGCGTTCGCTCTATTCCATCACCGGTGTAGTGATAATGTTCAGTAGTATCATTAGCTTTTCCGATGTGTATGACGGAGGTCTGAGAGATTTCTTCGTCCTTTATAATTACATTATCTTCGGCATCATGTTCCTCAGCACACTGATGGGTTACGAAGGCAATTACATTGACGGACTGATGAGCCGCAAGGAATCTATCTACTCGCTGCTGCGTGCCAAATACATACTGTACAGCATTGCATTGCTCATTCCTACGATTCTGATGATTCCCGGTATGGTTACCGGGAAGGTATCCGTACTCGGTTGCATTGCATGGCTGATATTCATTCCGGGAGCCGTATACTGCTGTCTGTTCCAACTGGCAGTCTACAACAACAAGACTACCGACCTGAATTCAAAGATGACCAGCCGGCAGAATATAGGCACCGGTCTGCAGAATCTGATTTCAGGAGGTGCTTTCGGCATACCTTTACTGCTGCTTTTTGCACTGAATGCCATCTTTGGCAAAGAGGTCACCCCCTGGATACTTATCGGCATCGGCGTGGCATTTATCGCCACTTCCAAATTCTGGCTGATGAATGTATATCACCGGCTCATGAAACGCCGCTACAAGAATATGGAAGGCTTCAGGGACAGTAGACAGAAATAGAAATCATTAAACATCAATCACTAACATGATACGCATCAACAATTTACAAAAGAATTTCGGCACAAAAAAAGCCGTAGATATAGAGAACTACACCATCGGGCAAGGCGATATGCTGGGACTGGTAGGCAACAACGGTGCAGGCAAGACCACCCTCTTCCGTCTGATTCTTGACTTGCTGCAGGCAGACCGGGGCAATGTAACCATCAATGACATTGACGTCAGCAAAAGTGAGGACTGGAAGAACTTCACGGGAGCCTTTATAGACGACGGTTTCCTGATAGACTACCTCACCCCCGAAGAATACTTCTACTTCATCGGTAAGATGTATGGTCTGAAGAAAGAGGAGGTAGACGAACGCCTGCTTCCCTTCGAACGCTTCATGAACGGCGAAGTAATGGGCCAGAAGAAATTCATCCGCAACTATTCTGCCGGAAACAAGCAGAAAATCGGCATCATCTCCGCCATGCTCCACCATCCGCAACTGTTGATTCTGGATGAACCGTTCAACTTCCTTGACCCCAGTTCACAGTCCGTAATCAAACACTTGCTGAAAAGATACAATGAAGAACACGGAGCCACCGTCATCATTTCCAGCCATAACCTAAATCATACAGTGGACGTTTGCCCGCGTATTGCATTGCTGGAAAACGGTGTTATTATCCGCGATATACGAAATGAGAACAACTCTGCCGAGCAGGAACTGGAAGCTTACTTCAACGTCGGCGTGGAGGAAGAAGCCGTAGTAGAAGAAACGGTAGAAGAAGAAGCCGTAGAAGAAATAACGGAAAAAGAAGAAAAAACGGTAGAAGAAAAAAACGCGGAAGCATGAAAAAATATCTTTCTTATATAGTAGCTCTTACCATCATATTGATAGGTCTAAGTTCCTGCCATACCTCCGCGCCACGCCTGGACTACAAAGCCCTGGCACAGGCATCCGTCCGTTTGGGAGTGGATATTGAACTGCAGGACAACCACAAGCTGTACATCCATGCCTCCGAATGGATAGGCACCCCCTATCGTGCAGGCGGTGACAGCAAGCGTGGAACGGACTGCTCCGGACTGGTATCGCAACTGTATAAGAAAGTTTATCACACCCGTCTGTCGAGAAGCACAGACGGGCAACTGAAAGAGAGCAGCAAAATCTCCCGCCGCAACTTGCGTGAGGGAGATTTGGTGTTCTTCACCAGCCGTGCTTCCCGCAAAAAAGTGGCACACGTAGGCATCTACCTCAAGGACGGCAAGTTTATACATGCCAGCACCAGCCAGGGAGTCATAGTCAGCAACCTCCGGGAAAAATATTACACCCAACACTGGCTCTGCGGAGGAAGAATAAAATAATACTAATTTTTCCCTTCTTGTGATTTTCTTTACTCTGTCCCGACTGATAGTCCAGAAACTATTAAAAGAAGAAAACAATGAAGAAACTTTTAGGCATCCTCTTATTCATCAGCATTGCGCTGAGCGCCAATGCACAACTTTTATGGAAAGTATCCGGTAAAGGATTAGAGAAACCATCCTATATTTTCGGTACTTATCACCTCTCTCCACTAAGTATAAAGGACAGCATTGCCGCCATGCCGCAGGCCATGAGCGAAACCACCCAAGTCTACGGTGAGGTCGTGATGAGCGAAATGGCGACTCCCGCCTTCATGCAAAGCATGCAACAGCAGATGATGATGCCCAAAGACACCACGCTGCAAAGCCTCTTTACTCCCGAACAATACGAAGAAGTGGGCAAAGCCATCAAGGAAAACATGATGGTGGACATCGCCATGCTGGCGCAACTTAAACCGGCTGCCATCAACCAGCAGCTTGTCGTCCTGCTCTACATGAAACACACTCCGGGCTTCAACCCACAAGAACAACTCGACACTTACTTCCAGCAGCAGGCCGCACAGCAAGGCAAGAAAGTTGGCGGTCTGGAAACAGCCCAGTCACAAATAGACATTCTGTTCAACAGCCAGACGCTGCAACGCCAGGCAAGCCTCCTCTACTGCGCCATCAGTGACATCGAGAAAGGTATCGAGCAAAGCAAGCGCCTGATTGCCGCTTATGAAAAGCAGGACCTGGATGCCATGCTGCAACTGATGGAAGAGCGCGACGGCAATTCATGCGACCCGCTGCCCGGAGAGATGGAAGCCATGCTGGACAACCGCAACAAGGCATGGGTTGAAAAGATGCCTGCTATCATGACAGAAGCCCCTACCCTTTTCGTAGTCGGCGCCGGACACCTGCCCGGAGACAATGGAGTGTTGAACCTTCTGAAGCAACAAGGATACACTATAGAAGCCATGAAATAAATCCTCTAACAATTCTCTCTAACAATTTTTAATGGCAAGCTATACAAAGCGTGACGGTCAAATACCATCACGCTTTGTTTGCATACACACTTTATTGCCCTCATCATACCGTACATCCCGAAAAATATACTACTTTTGCACCAAAGTCTTGGCTGTTATAGTGATAACGGTCACTTTTGACTCGATTCGATAAGAACGCAAGAAGCGAAAGTTATTATCCCTGCTATTCGGAATCTGGAAAATTCTCTTAAACACCGCAGGATAATAGCAACAGTTTCTTCACGTCTATGTTATTATATACTTAGGCGTGGGGGCTGTTGTCTATTAACGGTGTGGGCATTTTCCAGAGCCTCGAATGCAGATAGACAATAACAGTCCTCGCGCTTTTTATATAATAACCTTCGTCAATGAGGACAGACGAAATGAAAGATACCGCGTATGCATCTTACATTATTTGGAGAAGTACAGTTATTTCTGTTAATTGCCGTTACATCTGCAAGCTTTCTATACTGGATAAATCACAAATACAAAAGTCTGAACAGACAGATTATCCGGGCAATAGACATTCCAGTATATCTGCTGAACAGACAAGGTATTGTCGTAAAACTACTTAATACACCTACCGAAAAGGCAAACAGACTTCCGTTCCTGAATCCGGGAGTTCTAAATATCAATAATTTAGTGACAGACGCCGATGAATGCCGGAAATACATGACGTCGCTGTTACGCGTACTGAATACCCGCACTTCGGACAGCCTGACCCTAAAGATAAGAATAGAAAGTGGTGAGAAACTATATATCGCAGTGCGCATGGTCTACCTCAACAGAAATTATGTCATGGCCTTCATACGCGACATTACGGAAGATGAAGTCCAACGCCGGGAAAACGAAAAATACCGTTTCTTCCTTGAAAGTATTCTGGAGAACCTTCCCATCGCCACTACAGTAAAAGACAAAAACGATGAAGGACGTTACCTGATATGGAACAAAAAAGCGGCAGAGATGATGGAAGTCCCCGCTGAGGATATTGTGGGACACTATGAAGAGGAGTTCAAACCCCTAATGCAAGATAATTTCATCCAAGAGACAGACAAAGAAGTTGAAGAGTCGGAAACTCCCCAGTCCTACATCAAACACTTTGTCAATCCCAAAGGCAGAGAGTATATTCTGTCGTTTCACAAAACGCTGGTGTCCTACAACAAAGGGAAAGAGAGGTGGATTGTCAGTTCTGCACTGGACATCACCGAACTGCTGGCAGCCAAAGAGAAAGCAGAAGAAGCCAACCGCCTGAAATCGGCTTTTCTCGCCAACATGAGCCACGAGATACGTACTCCGCTAAACGCCATCGTCGGATTCTCCTCCATACTTTCCGATTATATACAAGACGAAGATACAAAGGAATACATACATATCATCGAAGAAAACACCCAACTGCTGCTGCAACTGATTAACGATATTCTCGACCTGTCACGCATCGAAGCCGGCATTCTCGAATTCACAGAAGGAGATATGGATGTAAACAAGACGCTTGATGAAATGCAGACGATGGCAAAACTGAAACTTCCGTCCGAAGTCAGTATACGTCTCCTGCCCGGTGCGGATTACTGTATTATTCACACAGTCCCCAAACGGGTAAGACAAGTACTGAACAACTATCTGTCAAACGCCCTCAAGCATACGGAAGAAGGTTTCATCGACATTGGTTATCACCTGCCGCAAGAAGACAGGATTCGCTTCTTTGTCCGTGATACCGGTTGCGGCATTCCTCCTGAAAAGCAAAAGGATGTATTCGAACGCTTTGTCAAGCTAAACAGTTTTAAACAAGGCACGGGTCTCGGACTCTCCATCTGCACCATGATTGCCGAGAAAATGAACGGAAAAGTGGGCGTCAGCTCTATTCCGAGGAAAGGTTCCGAATTCTGGTTCGAAATACCCTATCAACCTACCGGAAGCCAACCTGCATAGAAAAGCCCGCCACTGACATGAACTCTGTCAACGACGGGCAACCTAAACCATCACCGATGCTATCCTGACTCACAATACCTATCGAAGACTAAATCGCAGTTTTCCACTCTGCACCAGTTCTTCATGAGTGATACGATATCGGGACAGTTTTTTTCCTCCCAGTTCCATTTCACGGATATAAAGCGACTCTGCCGACGGGCGTTCCGTCTCTATCACCAGTTGGTCGCGTCCCCAATACTTAGGGTCGAGCTTTATGGTCACCTTATCAAATACCGGAGTAGACAGCGTATAAGCCGGTTCTCCGGGACAATCCGGATAAAAGCCCATCATATTGAAGATAGCCCAAGCGGACATCGTTCCGGTATCATCATTGCCGGGAATTCCGTCGGGGGCATTCTTGAAATACTTCTGCAAAAGGCGGTGCAGCTCTTTCTGCGTGCGCCACTCCTCACCCTTGAAATAAGAAAAAAGATGGGCGTATGCAATGTCCGGTTCGTTGGCAGGGTCGTACAGTCCTTCGTCGAACACACGCTGAAGCTTGTCTACGAACGGCTTCTTTCCACCCATGAGCCGGGCAAGCCCTTTCACATCGTGGGGAACATAGAAAGTATAGTTCCAGGCACAACCTTCGTGAAATCCGGGGTTCGGCTCAAAGTTCTCTCCCTGCCTCGGGTCGAAAGGAGCATAGAATTCACCGTTAGGCAGGATAGGACGGAAAGTACCGTACTCCTTACAGTAATAATGCTTGTAGCCCAGCGAACGTTCGTGGAACAGACGGGCATCCTCCTTCTTGCCAAGCGCAGCGGCTATGCGCGACAAAGCATTGTCGGCAATATAGTATTCCAGGGCATGCGAAACGGAATTGTCATACTGCTCCCGCAGGGGCACATATCCCAATGACACGTAGTCGTCATTGTCCGGTCGGAGCAGATTCTCCGCTCCCGGCAGGGTGGCTCCCTTGCGCATGGCTTCGTAGGCCAGTTCTATATCAAAGTCGCGCAGACCTTTCAGCCAGGTGTCGACGATGACGGGAATGGAAGGGTCACCTTCCATGGTCAGCGTCTCACGTCCGTAGAGTTCCCATTTGGGAAGCCAGCCGTGTTCGCGGTACATGTCGAGCATGGAGCGCACCATCTGCAATTGCCGTTCGGGATATACCAGCGTAAGAAGCTGGTGCACATTGCGGTAAGTGTCCCACAAAGAAAAGACGGTATAACGGTCGCCTTGGGTAGTCAAAATCTTATCACTCTCCATAGCGGGATATTCCCCGTTCACATCCTGCAGAATATTGGGATGTATCAGCGTATGATAGAGTGCCGTATAAAAAACGATTTTCTGTTCCTCCGTACCTCCTTCTACAAGGATGCGCGAAAGGTCATCGTTCCAGCGGCGACGGGCTTCTTCCAGCACTTGACCGAAGTTCTTTCCCTGCTGCTCGGTATCCAGATTGAGGCGGGCATTCTCCATGCTCACAAAAGAGACTCCCATCTGTACTTCCACCTGCTCGCCTTCTTCGGTATCGAATGTAAGATAGGCGCCGATATCATCTCCCGCCAGTTCCTTCTGGTAGCGGGTGTAAAGTTTGTAGCGTCCGTTATCGGGGTCCCATTCGGCCTCTACACCGGTCATGGGGCGCTGCTTCTTCCAGTAGCCCGAAGCGGCGGGCTGCTTGTTGACACGCATCACAAAGTAGATGGGAAAAACGGCTTGTGGGTTGTAGCAGAAAGTACCCAGCAGCTTCATACCTTCAAACTCGCATTTACCCGTCTGGCGCAGAAAAGCTCCCGATTCATTGGTCAGGCCTTCGCCCAGGTTCAGCAGCACATGGCTCTGCCCGGCAGGAAAGGTGAAACGCGCCACACCCGTGCGAGGAGTTGCCGTCACTTCCGTCTTCACATTGTAGCGGGTCAGGAAGTTGCTGTAATATCCGGGGGATGCCTGCTCGTCCTTATAGCGGCTTCCATATTCCTTATAATCTACGGACAGCTCTCCCGTAGTGGGCATCAGCAGCAGAGAACCCAATTCCGGACAGCCCACACCGCTCAAATTGACATGCGAGTATCCGGTAAAGAAACAATTGTGATACTCATAGGGAGTAGACCACCAGCGGGCATCTTTATCGTATTTGTTGTCCTCCGAACCCATCACGTTGAAGGGCACTACGGACATCATTCCATTGGGACAGACGGCTCCCGGATTCGTGGTACCGAAGTTGGTGGTACCGACAAAAGGATTCACATAGTCCGCAGGATGCTTCTCCGCAGCCATAGATGCCGTGAGCATTCCAAAGGAGATGATACAGAAAGTAATCAGTCGTTTCATAATATAGTAAGGATTTGTTCTTTATTAGTTAGTGAGCACGCTACCCATGCCGGTGTCATTGCATGCACTCTGCAAAGTTATTGCAAACGGTCTGCAGTGACACTGCAAACTACTTTGCAGTAGCGCTGCAACAGTTTTGCAGTGACGCTGCATCAGCTTTGCAGTGGCGCTGCAACGGCTTTGCAGTAGCACTGCAAAAAGCATGCAGTATCTTTGCAGTGATATTACACTAAGTATAAAGCAGTTACGGCAGGCGCTTTTCAGCAATACCGAGCGCCTGCCAACTGCTTGGTACTTACAAAATACTTGTGCGCTTCGTGAACTCCAGAATCTCGCGGATATACCCAAAGGCAAGCCCCACTACCGTATCGGCTGCACCGTAGTATACAGCTACACGTTCTCCATCTTGCAACGCTGCGCAAGGGAACACCACGTTGGGAACATCACCTTGCAACTCATAAGGAGCAGCCGGCGCAAGCAGATACTCACGGGTGCGGTAGAGCAACTTGGCAGGATTGTCCTTATCCAGAATAGCTGCTCCCATGGAGTAACGGAAACCGTTACAAGTGGTTATCACGCCATGATAGAACATCAGCCAACCCTCGTCCGTGAGGAACGGTACCGAACCTGCCCCTATCTTGGTACACTGCCAGGCACTTTCGGGGAAAGGCGTAGGAGCCATCACATGGCGGTGTTCGCCCCAGAATTTCATGTCAGGGCTGAAGCTAATGTAGATGTCGCCAAAAGGAGTATGTCCGCTATCGCTGGGACGGCTCAAGAGCGCATATTTGCCATCGAACTTCTGAGGCAACAACACACCGTTGCGGTTGAAAGGCAAGAAAGCATTCTCGCACTGGAAGAACTCCTTGAAATCGAAAGTATAGCCGATGCCGATGGTGGGGCCGTAGTAGCCGTTGCACCACGTAATCCAGTAGCGGTCCTCAATCCATGTCACGCGCGGATCGTATTTATATTCGGACTCTATCATGTCCGTATTCCCGGCCTTGAACTTGATTGGCTCATGCTCTATTTCCCAGTGGATGCCGTCCTTGCTGAAACCGGCAAAGATATTCATCTGCACCGCCCGGTTGTCACAACGGAACACACCGGCATAACCATCCTTAAACGGAACCACCGCACTGTTGAAAATGCTGTTCGACGACGGAATATGGTAGCGGTCTATTACGGGATTCTCCGAATAACGCCACATTACATCCTTACAGCCTGCCGGCCGTTCTTCCCAAGGCATTGTGATTTTGTTGCTCATAATTGCTCTATATTATTAATTGGTTATTGTTGTTTCTTCTCATCGGCATACGTAAATGGTATGAAGTACGTAATGAGGAACGCCGGAATGGTGGCAAACAGCGTGAAGGTAAAGAACGCCTCGTACCCCAACCAGTCGCTGACAAAACCGCTGATTGTGCCCGGCAACATCACACCCAGATTCATGATGCCCGAAGCAAAGGCATAATGTGCCATCTGGTGCTTTCCCGGCGCCACCTGCTGCATCATGAACAAAGTCAGTCCCACAAAACCAAAACCATAACCGAAGTACTCGAGCACGATGGCACTACCTATCAGCAACCCGCTTTCCGGCTGGTACATGGCAAGCAGGGTATACGCCACAAAAGGCAGATTGAAGATGCAGCACAGAGAGAACAGCGTCCGCCGCAATCCCCGGTGCGAAATGTAATAGCCTGCCAACAGTGACCCCAGCACAAAGGCTGCCGCCCCATAAGTGCCGTAGTACAAACCTATCTGCTGCTCATTCAGTCCCAAGCCACCTGCCGAACGCTCCGCCTTCAAGAAAAGAGGGACAATCTTCATGACAAAACCCTCGGCAAGGCGATAAAGGATAATGAACGCTATATAGTACCAGATGTGCTTCTTCAAGAAGAAATCCTTGATTACCGCCACCAACTGCTCCCACGTCTCTCTTGCCGACTTGGCGCCGGATGCGGCAGCACCGCCCGATGGCAGCATGCGCATGTGGTAGAAGCCAAGCAGCAGCATCACCGCCGCCAATATCAGCATCACCGTCATCCATGCATGCCGGGTAGCCTCGTGGCGGACTGCCTCTGTGGCACCCTCCACCCCACCGAAACCTACCAGCAAGGCACCTGCCAGCCAGACCAACCCGCCGGACGCCACAATCTTCGCTATATTGTAGAAGGCTCCCTGCCAACCGATATACTTGGCCTGGTCCTGCTTGTTCAGTTCCGACATGTAGACACCATCCGTAGCCACATCGTGCGTGGCTCCGCTGAAAGCAATCACTGCCAGCAGCGCAATGCATATCGCAAAAAAGAACGGTAACTGCAACGCCAAAGCCACCAGAGCAAAACCTGCTCCGGTAACCATCTGCGTCAGTACCACGAAAAACTTCTTCGTCTTGAACATTTCAAGGAACGGACTCCAAAGGAACTTCAGCGTCCAGGGCATCATGATGAGCGACGTCCACAGAGCAATCTGCGCGTCACCGATACCCAGCCCCTTGAACATCAACACAGAAACCATGTTCAGCACCACAAACGGCAATCCCATGGCAAAATATACGGTGGGGACCCACGATATAGGATTATGATTTTTTCGGCTCATCCCTTCTGTATATTATCTGTGTCACTTCAACGGTTCACTGCCCATAGTCAGCTCCAGCGTACCGCCGTCCACTATATCCTGATGCGTGAAGAATGGAGTCTCCAACTTATTGCCGTTCAGCACAATGCTCCGCACATACTTGTTGTCGCGGCTATTATTATGGGCTATCACCTTGAACGACTTGCCATCTTTCAGATGAACGGTCGCCTCGTTGAACAGCGGGCGTCCGATGGAATATACCGGCTTGCCGGGGCATACCTGATAGAAGCCCATCGCATTCAGAATGTACCATGCAGACATCTGTCCGCAGTCTTCATTGCCCGAAAGTCCGTCGGGGTTGTTGAAGTAAAGCGTATGCAGCACCTCATCCACAATCTCCTGCGTACGCCAGGGCTGGCCTACGTAGTTGTAGAGATGGGCAATGTGATGGCTTGGCTCATTGCCGTGGGCATACTGGCCTATCAGACCGGAAATATCCACCGAGGTCGACTCACCTTCCAGCTTGGAATCGGCCGTGAACAGAGAATCCAACTTGCCGATGAAGGCGTCGCGTCCTCCCATCAGTTCTACCAATCCGTCCACATCGTGGGGAACGAACCAAGTCCACTGCCAGGCAGTGCCTTCGCAATAGTCATCGTTACGGTGATTGGATGCGCGGGGGTTAAAAGGCGTACGCCAGTTACCCTCACTGTCCAGTCCACGCATGAAGCGGGTACTCGGATCGAAATAAACTTTATATCCCTCGGCAAAGGCAGCATACTTGTCGCGGTTGGCTTCGTCGTCCAAGGCACCTGCCAGTACGGAGATGCACCAGTCATCGTAAGCATACTCCAGCGCTTTTGCCACGGACTCATTGTCTTTGTCGCAAGGCACGTAGCCAATCTTGTTCTTCCAGTACTTGGCCTGCGGCATCAGATGCGGCACAACCAAAGGATGGGTGATAATACCCGTCGTATCGTATTCTGCCGTACGGAGGCAAGCCTTGTAAGCCTCCTGCACGTCGAAGTTACGGTATCCCTTTACATAAGAATCCGCTATGAGGGAGGCTGCATGATAACCAATCATGGTACCCGTATAGTTTCCGGCCAGTTCCCACATAGGCAGGACGCCGCCCTCGCGGGACTTCTGGATGAGCGAACGGATGAAAGCCTCGTTCAGTTCAGGATCAATAATCGTCATCAGCGGATGATAGGCACGGAAAGTGTCCCATAAAGAGAAAATGGTGTAGATAGGCTCGTCCACCCTGCCTTGATGGGGCTTCAAGTCCATACCAAAGTAACGTCCGTCAGCATCGGTAAACAAGTTGGGCTGCATACCCGTGTGGTAAAGTGCCGTGTAGAACATGGTACGCTGGTCGTTGTCCTTCGTATCGATGTCAATCTTGGAAAGATAAGTGTTCCACTGCTGGCGGGCAGCACGGCGCACACCGTCAAAATCCCATCCGGAGATTTCGGCTTCCACATTCTTGCGGGCACCGTCCATATCCACGGCAGACACACCTACCTTTACCAATACCTCCTCATTGGGCTCCGTCTGGAATTGCAGTAAAGCTTTAGCTGTAGGCAGAAGCGGACCGCCTTCGTCCAATGCCATGGAGTCCGTGACCAGCGTATAGGTGAATGGTTTGGAGAACTTGGCATAGAAGTTGATATACTGGTCGAAAGCCCAATATACAGTCTTCTTGCGTCCACGGATTTCAGTATCGCTGATTACTTCCAGCTCCATCTGTTCATTCTTCTGGCGCTGGATACTGTAATCCAGGTCGAGGATAAAACCTGCATCTTCCGCTTTCGGGAAGGTATAGCGATGAATCGCCGCACGTTTGGTAGAGGTCAGTTCGGCTTTCACCCCGTAGCGGTCCAAAAATACGGAATAATATCCCGGTTCGGCTGTTTCATTCTCGTGGGAAAAGGCAGAGGCGTACGCCATCTGCTGGCTCTTCGAGCCCATGGAGTGGTAATCCTGCCGACCTACAGTGGGCATCAGCAGCACATCCCCGTAATCGGCACAACCCGTACCGCTGACGTGGGTATGTGAAAATCCGTTGATAGTAGTATCTGCATAGTAATATCCGGAGCAGGCATCCCACTCGTAGATACGCGTGTCGGGGCTGGGCTGAATCATCCCGTTGGGAACTACCGCTCCGGGATAGGTATGCCCATGTCCACCCGTACCGATGAACGGATTGACGTAAGACGCATAGTCCGGTGCCGTCTGGGTACAGCTGCAAACCGCCCCCAGCAGAAAAAGTCCGCCCAACAGTATGGAACTAGATTTCATGTTTTTCTTCATATTGTTTATTGTATAAGTAGGTGTATAGCTTCATAATAGAATCTTGTTATATGAGAATGCTTGAGGAGGGCCGCCCTATTACTTTGAGCAAAGCCCTCCTTTGTTTCATGTATGAAAAGGTTCAAGCATCCGTTTTCCGAAACCTCAGTTTACGGAAAACACGGCATCAGCGTACCTTCTTCATCGTATAGTTCTCACTCACGAAGTAAGGAACATCGGGGAAGATGTCGGTCTCAATCTCACCGCCTACATACTTATAGGGATTGATAGCCCATCTGTTGCCCAAGCCATAGATATGCATATCACCGTTAGGAGCAATAGCACCATCCATATAGTAATCATCATAGTTAGGATATGCTTTCCACTGGAAATTCTTGCTGTAAGTACCGAAATGCATCTTGTAGGTAGCAGGGTCTTCAGCATCGCCCTCATGAATGGTTTGCGGATAGATGAGCAGTGCACCGTTATAGTAATCGCAATGCATCGGATACTTACCGGTGATTTCGGGGAAAGTACCCCAGTTGTAAACCACATATCCGGTACCTTCTTCATCCTTCTCTATAATTACATTCTTCTCAAACTCCTGACTGCCTTTCCAATCCCACCAGCGAGGATTGCCTTCTTCATCCACATAGGTAAAGAGAGAGTTACTGGAAGTTACTTTCCACTCGCCGACCAAATCTTCATAACCCAACATTTTGCCCTGATAAGCTTCACCGATACGGCTCCAGTACTTGCCGCTCCACTCCACTTCATCATCAAAAAGTACTTTACTTATTTCCGAAAGCAACGTATAATACTGATACACCAGCGGTTTGGGATTGTAGAACATCTGAATGCCATAACCTTCATCTTTCACTTTCTGGAATTTGCTCTTGTCAAATCCACTCCAACCTCCGTTCAACTCATCATTAATCTTCCAAGGCAGCGGAGCATACTTGGATTTGGGCAGGTTCTCAAAATGAGACTCTTCACGGCCAAAGGCTCCCTCGGGATTCTGATTCTGGTAGTAACCGTAGGTCATATAGTCCACAATGTCACCTACCTTCATACCCTCTACCTCACCGTCTGGAGAGTCGAGCGAACCATATTCATACACACCAATCAACTTGTTGCCAAATACCTGGCGGCACTCATAAACCAAACGCGCGAAGTTGGCACGTGAGCGTGTTTCGAAGCCGGGGCTGGGATTGGAGTTGTTGTAGCTGGTGTACTCATCATCAAAGTCAATACCATCCAAGCCATAGATATCCAAGTAAGCTTTCAGTTCCTTGGCAAAGTCTTTGGCGGCAGCTTCCGAAAGGTTACCCATACCAGCCTCGTCATGGTTGCCAAGAATAGTCATAGCCACCTTAATGCCCTTAGCCTGCAAAGGACGGATGAACTTATCCGCATTTCTCAGCAAGAAGGAAACCTGGTCATTGCAGAAAACATGTACGCGACCGGTCTTGCTATCCACATTGATGTTGGCAGCAAAAATGCTGACTACATCAAAGAAAGGCTTTCCGTTGCTCTTCATGGTATATTCACCCATATTCAAGATGTTCTCGTCATTTACTTCCACAAAGCAATGTGTAAGTATATCACCCTTACTGATACTCTCAGGAATAGCAGCCAAAGGCTTTACCAAGTAAATATATTCCTGATTGTTTGTAGAAACTTCCACACCGTTATTGGCAGATGCAGAAACGGCAACAGCATAAGTCTGTCCGATTGTGCCTCCGGCATTGATATTCAGTTCCACAGAAGCCGACTTCTGTTCGCCCGCCTTGATAGTGGCAGTTCCACCGTTCGCCAGGCTCAGCTTATCGGCGGGATACATTTTATAGCTTGTTCCATTCTTCTTATTGTAAGCCTCCAAAACGTCTTCGTCCACTTTGAAGGTCACCGTAACATCCTGCTCTGCAGCTTTGCTCAGTTCAAAATAGAGATGTCCGGTAGCAACCTTGTCGCCAAAAACAGAAATCGGAGTAAGTTCACGTGCACCGGCAGCAGACTTTACATAGCCATACACGCCATCCACAGTATCCAGCTTATCGCTGTTGCCGGTGTTGATGACAACATCATCTTCACAACCGGTGAAGCATATTCCTGCACATGCAAAAGCCATTGCCAGCAAGCCTGATTTTACATGATTCATATATTTCATAATCAATATCTTTTTATTTGAATTAAGGTATAACTAAATTATTTAGCGGGCAGTTCCACAGCAGTCCAAGTCAATGATTCCACTGCAGTAGCATTGTTCTCATTTCCGCTATAATCGTGAATGGCAGTACCGGCGCCCTCATCGAACTTCCAGTAAGAAACCAGTCCGTCAGCATCCGGCTCTACCTGGTAGAAGTGGTCCTTTGCATTGATTTCTGCTGATGTCAACACCTTGTTCCAGATACGCACCTCTGAGATATTACCTTCCAACCAACGGTCACGATTGTATGAATGGCCAATCCAGAATCCGTTACCTTCATCGGTCATGGTCTGGCCCCAGTTCACGACTCCGCAGTCCAAAGTAGTCTCCAGCATATTCTTACCATTGATGTAGATTATAACTGTTTTTGCATCCGCATCGTAGGTCACAGCGATATGTGTCCATTCGTTTGTCGGAATAACCAGACTCTCATCGGTCACATTGCCGCTACTTGTAGCCACCTGCAACTGGTTTTGAGGAATTCCGGCATCACCGATGCGGAGCAGGAACTTACCTTCGATCCCCATAATGGAAGTCAGCATCTTGTCAAACTTGCTTACACGAATCAACGCTTCTGCCGTCAGCTTATTCATATTATTGGCTACATCTGGATTGGTCCAAGTTACGTAAACCAGATTCTTGGTAATATCAGGAACCGTATTAATCAATGCGGCACCCTTCAGCACGTAGTACATGGTACCGGAGCTCTTCAAGACTCCGATGCTTGCCTGGTCTACCGTAACCGGCAATACATATACCTTCTCACGGTCCAGCTCCGTCAAGTTCTTGAAGCTGACAGTGATGTCGTCTGAAATGACAGCACCGGCCAAAATGGTAGCCTGCGGAGTTTCTACCGTATAATAGTTTTCCGGCAGAGCCTCGGCTGTGTCATAATAGGTAGCGTTATAAGTAGCTACCAGTGAAGGGTCCGCCTTCAAGGCAATAGTTATATCCTGCGATTCAGGACGGGCCATTGAAATCCGGAATGAACCTTCCGTATCGGAAACAGTGTTTTTCAACAACACAGTACTGGTCATCGCCGAGCCGTTGATATACACCTGATTATCGAAATTCTCAACGTCATTATCATTACAAGCAGCAAATACACCTGCCAATAATGCCATCGATACTAAATATATACTTTTCAGTTTCATGATATTCTTTTATTTTTTAGGAGCAGGATTCATAATATTGATAGCTTCTCTCACGTATTGATAGGTATTGGTAGCATTGTAATAATCATTCTGCATGTTCTCAATAGCCAGACCAGCTTTTGTAAACTCTGCAGACGGTTCTGTCACCCAATAAGCAGCTTCCGACAGAGCTCTCAAAGCATTGTAATATCCGGTAGTCTTATCTGTTGTATCCAGAGAGACGGTAGATGCCGATACAATGAAGCGGTCAGCCGGAACACCGTCTGCCATCAAGGCCTGAAGCGCTTCTATCCCCAGTTGGGCAACATCCGTGACATCATTTGTAATCAAGATGATATGGTCACAAGAAGAGAGCACAGACTGGCCTATCAGGTTGGCAGGATACCCCTGGAACACCAGTTGCTTACCTGAATTGGCACTCTTCCAGTTGGATATCACACCGAAGAAAGTATCCTGATTTGCCTTTGCTTCAGCCTTGTCGGCTTCGGACATGTAGATAGGATTGCTACCACGATACTCGGCTACAATACCGTCGAAAGGTGCTTCAAGAGCTATCAGTCTGTTCAGCTCAGCCGACAGATAAGCCGAGAATGCAGATGTTTCTGTTCCTTCTTTCACCTTGTCGGTATGTTCCTTCAAGATATTGTCATAGCTGATGGAATAGAATACTTTCGTTCCCTTCTCATGTACATTTGCAATATCTTCCAATTCGAATTCCGCCAAATCGGGAGTAGTTGCGATAATTACGTCCAGGCTGTCGGGAACATCCGACATGTGCTGCCCGCGGCTGAAAGGAACTTTCTCACTATTATCAAACCAGCCGTATACAATCTTATGGTCAGAATTCTTGTATTCCCGCAAGTTCTTCAGATACTTGGCATATAGTTCGGGAGACTGTTCGTCGATTCCGGGTTCTTTCAGTTTAATACTCTCTGAATCCGTCCAGTCAGAGCAGGCAGACAATGCCAATACGGAAAAAGCTGCCAGCGCGATTCCTTTGAATGATTTCTTATATAATTTCATAATTATTCAGCATTTATTGTTATTATTTGCGTGCCCACCATACGTCAGTAGCCATGTTGTCCGGTCCACCCAGATAGCTGTTTACTGCCTCTTGCACGTTTTCAGTATTACTTGTATATTCTTCAGAAGGATAAGGCATACGGCGTGCACCTTTCTCGCTATCAACAATTCCACCACTCAAGTTACCTTCACTGGTTGCAGGCAACAGTTTGGGATAGCCTGTACGGCGATAGTCAGCCCAAGCTTCGTTACCTAACGGCCAATTCGCAATCCACTTCTGGGTAATGATACGTTCCTGTTTTTCTTCCTTGGATGCCCCTTCATTCCACTTGACAGTAATGGCTGAAAGGTTCTTTTCATAAGTATTAAGACCGGCGGGATCTTTGTAAAGAGCAGGTACACTGCTTTCATCAGCCAGATAGCTGTCTACACCGGTAGCTCCCCACTGTTCGAAAGAGAGACGGACACCTTGTTCATAAAAATCAGCAGCGGTTCCTTTCATGTTGAAACCATAGATTGCAGTGGCTTCAGCACGCAAAAAAGCAACTTCTGCCGCATTCATCCAAAGCACGGGATCAGAAGAGGAAATCTTCACACGTGAATAATTGATGAAATACTCCTTCATCTTACTGAGGTTGATACCGCGACGTAATCCTACATAAGTCTCTCCAGGCCATTTTGATTCCTCAAAATAGCTGGCACGACGATTGTCGTTGTAACCGTTCATGTAGCAGATGATGTCGGCAGCAGGATGGGTATCACCACCTGAAGCTTCTTCATTGTAACGTACTGCCACAAACAACGGATTGCTAATTGTACCGAAATACTTCCATGTAGCATTGTCTGCATTTGTTTCAATCAGACCCAACTCGTGATTCACTGCACTTTCAGCCATTTCTTTAGCCTTAGCAGGGCTTACATTGGCAATACGGATAGCCAAACGCAGTTTCAATGAATTGGCAAACTTCACCCACTTCTGTACATTACCACTGTACACGAAATCTGCAGAAGCAACCAACGCCGCATTTCTGTTTTCAGTCAGCACCTCGATGGATTCGTCCAGTTCCTTGAAGAATGCGTTATATACTTCTTCCTGCGTATCATAAGGAATGGTAATCTTGCCATCCTGACCGATTTTAGAATAAGGAATAGGACCATACGCATCAGTCACGCGACTCATGGCAGCAACCTTTATGATTTGAGCAATGGCATAAGGAACCGGATTATTGGTATTCTCCGATACTTGTTTCACTGTGCTCAAGTTACCGTAAAGTGTTGAAATGATACGGTCACTTATCAAGAATACACGCGTCCAGTCATTTGTAGCGTTAAAATTGGATATTGTATTGGACCAGCCGGCATTTGAATCGGCAAAATAACCTCCCAACGGTCCACCCAACAAACAATCAGTAAACTGTGCCGTATTGACATCTGATGAGATAACCGTACTTGCCAAGTTACTCATGGCAGAACCCAGTGCATAATCATCCGGAGTCAAATCACCCGGTTGATAAGGATTGGAGTTGATATCCATATAATTGCCGGTGCAGGACATAAAGCCCATAACCAACGGAGCAACAATCAATTTATTTATTATATTTCTCTTTTTCATATCGTTTGGTATTAAAATTTAAAGCTCAAGCTAAAGCCGATGTTACGCAAAGCCGGCATCATGAAATAGTCGATTCCCTGATAGAAGTTATCGGTAGAAGCTACACTTTCGGGGTCGAAAGGAGCCTTGCTGTAAATCATCCACAAGTTGCGGCCTACCAACGAAACCTTGATATCGCACACATCATTCAACAACTTTCTGGGGATGGTGTAACCCAAAGACACTTCCTGCAAACGAACATTGGTAGCAGAATAAGTATAGTATTGGGGAACAGACGTACCGCTACCTACTACACCGTACCATGTTTCGGGGCTTACCTTATCTCTACCATTCACCAGCACGTAGCCTAAATCGCGTGCATCGGCAGATGCCTTAGACACACCGTAGTAGTCCAACATAGCTTGTGTACGTGAGTAAACCACACCACCCAAACGGGCTGAAATCAAGAAACCTGCTGTAAAATTCTTCCAAATGAAGTTATTACGCCATGCCAAATTACCTTTAGGAAGTACGCTTCCCAACTTGATATATTTATCCGGGTCCGTTATGGCTTCCGTAGCAACCGTTCCATTTTGGTCCACAAAAATCTGTCCGTTGGCATCACGTTTCATATCTCGCAGGGAGTAAAGGTCACCCATGCTCCCACCCTCTTTCAGCAAGAAGCGGGCATCACCTAAACCACCCATGTTCAACGTGCTCAAAGAGAACAGCTCACCGGTAACGGGATTGATGGCATTGTCTGCCAAAGTCAGGATTTTATTCTTGTTACTGGAGAAGGTTATACCGGTATCCCATGTAAAATCTTTCCAGGTATTCTTGTAATTCAGCGACAACTCAATACCGGAGTTACGTACGGCACCAGTCTGGATATACATAGCCGACCAACCGCTGACAGGCAACTGCGGGTTGAATGTCTGGTTCATAGTCTTGGCATTGTAATATGTCACGTCCAATTCAAAGTTCTTGAGGAAACGCATGTTCAAACCGATTTCCCAAGAATTGGTACGTTCAGGTTTCAAATTGTACAACGGATATTGGGTCGTGATACTCCACTGGCCGGAACTTGAATTCCATTCATAGTGGGGATTAGCCAAATATCTGGAGAAAGCACTACCAACAGATGCCCATGAACCACGAACCTTTATAAAAGAAAGATAATCTTTGTTCAAGTTAGGCATTAGCTCAGACAGTACAACAGAACCACCGACTGAAGGATAGAAGAATGATTTGCTGTTGGAGTTGGGACCTGCCAGCTGTGAAGGCCAGTCGTTACGTCCGGTCAGCGTCAAGAAGTAAGTGTTCTTGTAACCAAGCTCAGCCGAAGCGAAGAGAGACTGGGTCTGTTCACGCCATCCTTCCTGCAAACGCTGTGTCTTGCTGGCACTCAGGTTCTGGATGGCAAAGTAGTTGGTCAAACCTACCGGTTCGCCGCTGAAGGCATCGCCACCATCAGCAATCGGACCACGTGTTTTCATTGCATCCGAACGTATATCGGAGAATGAACCACCGACGTTGGCCTGGAGTGACCAATCTTCACCGAAATATTTGTTGATACTCACCAGGAAGTCTGCATACAACTGTTTGTCCTGCGTCTTGGTAATACCATAAAGACCTCGTGAAGAGCTCTCGGTGAGCTGTGTATTGGTAGAAGCATAGAACTTTTCTGTATAATCATTGTTGGAGTTATCCAAACGTACACGTCCTGAAACAGTCAGCCAGTCCAGAATCTTATAGCTCAAACCGGCATTCAGCATATAGCGGTCCTTCTTGTTCTGGCGCAGATTGCGGTAGTTAATCCAATAAGGATTCTGCATTACCATACCTTCGTCACCTACCGGCCAGTATTGCGTATAAATTTTACGGGCAGCGTCATAGCGCTCATACATGCTGATATCAGACCAGTCGTTGCTGCGCGGGAACAAATAAGCACCCACCAACGGGTTGTTGTAAGTACCCTGGTTCGTCATGTTCTGGTCATTCTGCAGAATATAGCTTGCACCGAAATCCAGAGTCATCTTGTCGTCCAGGAAAGTAGTGGTGTTACGTACCGTAAAGTTGTAACGGTTGTATTTGTTGTTGGGAACAATACCCTTGGAGTTTACAGCAGCAGCCGATGCATACGTCTGGTTTTTCTCTGTACCGGTTGACAAAGAAATGCTCTCTGTTCCTACAATACCCGTCTGGAAATAATCATCTCTCGGGCTGTAATTGTAGTTATTGGCTGCAGACAAAGGCGCTCCCCAGCTCATGGCTCCTGAAGTGCTCATCACACCACCGGTTCCCGTACCGTAACGGTTTTGGAAGCTCGGCATCACAAACGGATTGGTGAATTCAGTATTACTGCTGACAGTAAGGCTCACCTTACCTTCTTTACCTTTCTTTGTAGTAATGACAATGGCACCGTTGGCAGCTTCCGAACCATACAAGGCAGCAGCGGCGGCACCAGTCAGGACTGACATTGACTCGATGTCTTCCGGGTTGATATCGGCAATCGGTTCTGAAGATCCCTGGGAGTCGAACTCCTTACCTCCGGCAGTACCACGTCCGGAGAAAATAGGCACACCGTCAATAACATAAAGTGCATTGGAAGACTGCATGATGGATTTCGTACCACGCATCACTACCTTTGATACGCCACCCACACCGGATGAAGAAGCATTGATGTTCACACCCGCTACCTTGCCACTCAATGAATTTACAAAGTTGGCGTCTTTATTGGAAGTAATGGCATCCGTATTCACCTGCTGTACATTGTAGGACAATGCCTTTTCCGATCGCTTGATACCGAGGGCAGTGACCACCACTTCTTCAATCATCTGCGTGTCATTCTGCATCAGTACATTAATGGAAGCTGAACCGGTCGCCGAAATTTCCTGCGACTTATAACCGATATAAGAGAATACAAGTACCGGATTCGCTTCTGTAGTGGTCAACGTAAAGTTACCGTCCAGGTCTGTAATACAACCATTGCTGGTACCTTTTACCAATACGTTCACACCAATCAGAGGCCCCATATCATCTGATACGACTCCGGTAATAGTCCGCTCTTTCCCCTGTTGCTTACCTTCTTGTGAAGTAGCGGTCTTTTCTGAAAGATAAACGATGTTGTCCTCCACTTTATACGAAATGTTCTTCCCCTTGAGAATAACATTCAAAGCATCTTCAATGGATACATTGTTCACTTTAACGTTTTCTACTGACAGCGCAGCCAGCTTGTCGTCATAAAAAAATTGATACTTGGATTGAGACTTGATTTGTTCAATGACTGTCCCCAATGTACCGCGAGACACATTCAGGTTTAACTGGGCAAAGCCCCACTCGATAGAAACTGCCATGAACAACAAAACTAATAAAGCCCGCATGAACGTCGAACTCCGAAAAGCATAATTGTCTTTCATAAACACAATTTATAGGTTATACAATAAATTACTTCGAGAGATTCATTCTCTCGCATTCCTATATAAAACAACAGACAATGAAAATACACTTACTGAAAAAGTATCTTTTTTATCATTAATCCTAAAAAAAAGAGTTACCCCGAAAATAAGTTGATATATCATTTTGCTCAATATTACTAACGAAGTAAATAATTATTTCCACCTGATTCAAGAAAAACACCTATAATACAGATAGTAAATAACAAAATGATATATCAACTTATTTTCGAGGCAACCCTTTTCTTACTATATTATTACTATTCTTTACTTCTTCAGTTCATTCGAGAAAGAATAAGGATAATCTTCCGGCTGCGTACCTCTCTTCATATTAGGCTGGCTGCCCATATCAAACCTCAAGGTACCGCCATTCAGCAAATCGCCATGCGTCAGATAATTCCTGGAATAATCCACGCCGTTCACCTTGAGAGACTCGATATACATGTTCTCCGGTGAGTTATCCGGAGCGTCAATTGTCAGGGACTTACCGTTCTCGAAATGGAGGGTAGCCTTACGGAACAGAGGGGCGCCCAATACATACTCGTCCGTACCAGGGCAAACCGGATAGAAACCAAGTGCAGAGAAGACATACCACGCGGAAGTCTGACCGTTGTCCTCGTCACCGCAATAACCGTCGGGACCGGCAGTATACATGCGGTTCATTACCTGACGAAGCCAATATTGGGCCTTCCAAGGTTCCCCGACGTAGTTATAAAGGTAAATCATGTGCTGGATGGGCTGGTTGCCATGGGCATAGTTACCCATATTCATCACTGTCATCTCACGGATTTCATGGATTACCTGGCCGTAGTAGCTGTCATCGAACAAGGGCGGGACAATAAATACAGAGTCAAGCATCTCTACGAAAGACTCTTTTCCACCCATCAGGTCTATCAGACCTTGAGGGTCGTGGAATACAGACCAGGAATAGTGCCAGCTGTTACCTTCAGTAAAGGCGTCACCCCACTTCAAAGGAGAGAAAGGAGACTGGAACTGGCCGTCTTGATTACGACCACGCATCAGCTTGCTTTCCTTATCAAATACATTCCTATAGTTCATGGCACGTTCCGCAAAGAGTTTCTGCTCCTTCTTCGGACGGTTCAGTTCTTTTGCCATGCGGTAGATGCACCAGTCATTATAAGCATACTCCAAAGTACGGGCAGTGTTCTCGTTGATTTTCACATCGTAGGGAACATAACCAAGCTTGTTGTAATACTCATAGCCGAGGCGACCCGTAGAAGAGACCTCGGGATGGACATTCTTTGTACCGTTGATGAGACCTTCGTACAACGTCTGCACATCCTCCACCTTCACACCTTTCAGATAGGCATCTGCCAGTACGGAAGCAGAGTTGTTGCCAATCATACAGCCACGGTGACCCGGACTTGCCCATTCGGGGAAGAAACCGCTTTCCTTATAGGTGTTGACAAGACCTTCCTGAATCTGCCTGTTCACCGACGGATACATCAGGTTGAGGAATGGGAAAAGACAGCGGAAAGTGTCCCAGAAACCGGTATCCGTATACATATAGCCGGGCAACACTTGCCCATTGTAGGGACTGTAATGAATCGGATTTCCCGCCTCATCCAGTTCATAGAATGCACGCGGGAACAACAAGGAACGATACAAACATGAGTAGAAAGTACGGTACTGGTCAAGGGTTCCGCCTTCCACATCAATACGGCCCAGCACCTTGTTCCAGGCATCCTGACCTTTCTGAACCAGTGTTTCCAAATTGTCATTGCCAAGCTCCTTCAAGTTACGGTCAGCCTGCTCAAAACCGATGAAAGAAGAGGCTACACGGGCATGTACCACTTCACCCTTACGGGTTTTGAAACCGATAACAGCACCGGCATGTCCGGCTTCCTGCTCAACCTTATTCTCGGTCAAGACGCCATCGGCTACAGACGCCTTATAAGTAAAAGGCTTGTCGAACTCTATCACGAAATAGTTCTTGAAGTTCTCGGGAACACCGCCGCTGTTACGGGTAGTATAACCGATAATACGATTCTGTTCCGGAAGTATCTTCACATAAGAGCCCTTGTCAAAGGCATCGACAACAATGTATGAATGATCATTTTCAGGGAAAGTGAAACGGAACAATACGGCACGGTCGGTAGGGGTGAACTCGGTAACCACATCGTGTTCGGCAAGATATACCTTATAATAATGAGGAAGTGCTACTTCGCCCTTGTGGGAGAACCAGCTTGCACGCTTCTCTTCATCAAACTCGGGTTTGCCAACCACCGGCATAATGGAGAACTGCCCGTAGTCGTTAATCCAGGGACTGGGCTGGTGTGTCTGCTTGAAACCACGGATCTTGTTCGCGGTATAGACGTATTGCCAGCCGTCACCCATCTTACCTGTCTGAGGAGTCCAGAAGTTCATACCCCAGGGACGTGCGATCGCAGGATAGGTATTACCGGTGGAAAGCTCGAAAGTAGACTGCGTGCCGACAAGAGGACTGACATACCGGGTAAAGTCTTTGGCATGCAGCCATAAAGCACTGCTCACAAAAAAAAACAATAGGATTAATTTTCGCATAATATTAGAAAGTTGTTAGTATTAAATAAATTCTTCTCGTCATATCTCGAATTTGTGCGGCCTTCCTACTTCATTGAGGAGAGGAAAACACTGTTCCCCACAATTTTATACTCCAATGGAATGGCATTCTTTATCAGATTCAGCACAGCCCCTACACTCTCTTTTTTCTTCAGTGTACCCGAGTAAGTCTTGCTTACATCTATGTTCGGTGCCAGAATTACCCTCACCCCATACGAATTCTCCAATGTACGCGCAATGGTGTATAGGTCAGCCTTCTCAAAGACAAACTCATTATTGTGCCAGTTTTCGATTCCCGTATCCACCTGCTTCACCACCAGACGCCTAGTCATTCCGTTCAGCTCGGCTTTCTGTCCGGGGGCAAGGATAATCATACCCTCGCCATGATTACCTTTCACCTCTACTTCGCCTTTCAAAAGGGTAGCTACTGCAGACATCTTAGCCTTGTCAGACTTGAGGTTGAAAACAGTTCCCAATACTCTGACCTGCATGACCTCACTCTGTACGACAAACGGTTTTTCCGGATTCCTCATCACCTCAAAATATCCTTCTCCTTCCAGATAAACCTTTCTTCCCTTCCCTGCAAACTCATGTGGATATTTCAGGGTAGTGTTTTTATTCAGCCAGACTTTGGTTCCATCCGGCAGTTTCAGTTCCTTAATCTTATCATGAGTGGTGACAGCCAGTAATGTTTCCGGCTGGCTATAAGTCTGATAAAAAAGATAGCCGAAAGTACCCAAAAGGAAGAAGCCCACAAATACGGCCGCATACCGTATCCACCCAACCATCCTCCGTACCTTGTATTGTTTCGTCTTCTCTTGTTCCAGCCTTTTAAACAATCGCTTTTCGGCCTTTTCTATGTCTTGTGTATTCGAAGTATCCCCCAGTCTCCCCAAGTGGTAAATCTCCTCCAGCCTGAACAATTCGCGTGCATTCTCACCCGACTCTTCCAGCCAGGCGTTCACCTCACGAAGTTCATCTTCCGTACATTCACCCATAAGGAACTTGGCCAATATCTCCTCATTCAACTTATTCATTCTTTCCTTCATTATGATAATAAAACAACGCTGCTCGCAAAAACACTTACTTTCCCGATGAAAAACAGAGCCAACATCAGGTTCAGATACCCCAGTTTATCACGCAGCAACTTCAAAGCTTTGTACATGTGGGCCTCCACCGTACGCAATGACACTCCCATTGTATCAGCTATCTCCTTATTCTTCATATCATGCAGATAGCTGAGTTTGAATACCATCCGGCACTTGTCCGGCAATTCATTGATGGCATCGGACAGCTTCCTCCTGAGTTCGGCATCCTCTATCCGTTTCACCACATCATTGCTGTCAGGTTGATAGAACTCAACCCTCTTTTTATGGATTTCGAGCATGACAGCCTCATAGCCACTCACAATGTCCCGATGCTTCAGAACGTTCAAGGCACGGGTATACACCGCCCTATACAGAAAAGCCTGAATCTGCTCTCCCACCTTCATGGTATCTTTCCGCTTCCACAGCTCCACGAAAACATCCTGTACCACATCTTCCGCATCTTCTTCCCCCACAATGCGTGTGGCATAGAACAGCAGGTTGGTATAATACCTGCGGAAAAGGGATTTATATGTCAAGTCGAAATGTTCATTCATATGTTAGCCGGTTATCGGGGACTGTACCATGCCTGACCTGGCTTATCCCCCATTTCAAATTCGAAAACACTTCCATCCATTATCTGTTCATGCGTAATATAACTTTTGTCATAGTTCTTACCGTTGAGTTTGACAGATTGAATGTAGCAATTTTCCTTGCTCACCGCCGGCGCCAGTACCGTAAAGGTCTTTCCACCGGGCAGGTGCATCTTCATTTCCGGATATAGGGGGGTACCGATTTCATATTTTCCACCAACCGGGTCTACCGGATAAAAGCCCATCGCACTGAACACATACCAGGCGGACATCTGTCCGCAATCCTCGTTGCCGCACAAACCGGCAGGAGTGTTCAGGTAGAGTTCACGCATCACCCGGGCTGCATATTTCTGGGTTTTCCAAGGTTGATCCACAGCATTGAACAGATAGATGACGTGATGGCTAGGCTCATTTCCATGCGCATACTGGCCAATCATCCCGGTGCTGAAAATAGGCAACTCATCATCTGCAGAAGGATTGTAAGTAAACATACTGTCCAGCTTCTGGGCAAACCGTTCCTTACCTCCGGTCAAAACTATCAAACCGTCAATATCCTGCTGCACAGACCAGAAGTATTGCCAGCCGTTGCTCTCGCAGATGTGCGGAGTATAGTCGTCCGGCGAGAAGTTCCGGATAAACTCTCCCTTGTCATCACGGGGCTGCATGAAAGAACTTACCGGATTGTAGACATTCCGGTAATTACGGGAACGCTTATAAAACTCGTCCGCAACCTCCTTATCGCCCAGCTTCTCTGCCATACGGGCTATACAATAGTCATCATATGCATATTCCAGTGTTTTAGAAAGTGACCAGTTTTCCGAATTATACTGATCTGTCACATTATAAGGAACATAGCCATATTTCTTATATAACCCAATGCCACGATAGGAATCGATATTGGCAGTAGCTACACAAGCCTCCAAGGCCTTTTTCGCATCGAAGTCCCCAATACCTTTCAGATAGGCATCTACAATAACCGGCACAGAGTGGTAACCTATCATCATATCTGTCTCGCCCCCCTGAAAATTCCATACGGGAAGGCGGCCGTTCTGTTCGAAGAAGGCGAGGAAGGACTTCACCATATCATTCACCCGTTCCGGCTCAATAAAAGTATAGAGAGGATGAGCCGCACGGTAAGTGTCCCACAAGGAGAAAGTACTGTAATTTGTCCAGCCCTCTACCCGGTGCACTTGCTTGTCGGGACCGTAATAGGCGCCGTCCACATCACTGTAAATGGTAGGAGCAATCATCGAATGATATAAAGCTGTATAGAACTTGACTTTCTCATCGCGGTCATCGCATTTTATTTCTATCCGGGACAATTGTTCGTTCCAATCATCCTGCACAGCAGCCAGGTATTTGTCGAAATCATCATCAGGTACTTCTGCTGCTAGATTACGTGCCGCCCCTTCCATACTTACACCGGAGATGGCAGTACTGACAAGAATCTGTTCTCCTTCCTTAGTCTGAAAGTCGAATCGTGCAATGACAGATGTCCCTATCCGCTTGCCTTCTTTCTCTATGGCAGCTGTATCGAGCTGCATCGCAGCAAACGGTTTGGAGAAACGTGTACGGAAGTAGAGGCGCTGGTCGCGTGCCCAACCGTCAGAGTAACGGTAACCTTGCACCGTTACCGAATCGACGGCTTCTATGTGAGAATCATTGGTAAAATCCCAATTCATGGCTTTCCGCAAATTCAGGAAAACGGCAGCATCGGCTTTTGGGAAAGTATACCGCTGAATGCCACAACGCTCGGTGGCCGTCAACTCTACATTTATATTATAATCTTTCAGACGCACCTGATAATATCCAGCGCTTGCCGACTCTTCCGAATGAGAGAACAAAGAGTGAATGCCGAGCGGAGCTTCCGCCTCCTTATAAGGCAATGTCACCGGCATAAAAGAGATGTCATACAAGTCACCAGCGCCGGTTCCGGAGAGATGGGTATGGCTGAAGCCTGCAATGGTACTGTCCGGATAAAAATATCCGGAAATACGGTCCCAGCCCGGCAGTCCGTTGTCAGGACTGAGCTGCACCATGCCAAACGGCGCCTGGGCACCCGGATAGGTGTTTCCAGTAAAATCTGTACCGATAAAGGGATTCACAAACTCTGTATAAGACACACTCTTCACATCCGACACCTGCGAGGTGCATGCCAGAAAGGATGAAAAGACCACAAACAAACAACAAGATTTTATCAAATTCATAACATTATAGGGTTAACGTGTATAGTATAACAACCTAACCGGATAAAACACTTACACATCTTGTCACTTTTCTACAGAATTCATGCAAACAAAAGTAATACAAAATTCCGATTAATCCTCTTTTTTATTTTGTAAAAATATACTTTACACTATCTTTGTCACAAAAAGTCACAATGAATTACACGACCTATCTTTTCGACTTTGATTATACGCTTGCTGATTCTTCCCGCGGAATCGTCACTTGTTTCCACAACGTACTGACCCGTCACGGATATACAGAGGTGACGGATGACGACATCAAACGTACTATCGGCAAGACTCTGGAAGACTCTTTTTCCATCCTCACCGGCGTGACAGATGCCGGACAACTGGCAGGATTCAAGGCAGAATACCGAAAAGAGGCCGATACGCATATGACTGTCAACACGGTGCTTTTCCTGGAAACCAAGTCCGTACTGACTGCACTGAAGGACTCCGGCGCCCGCATCGGAATCATCTCGACCAAATACCGATTCCGCATCAAGGAACTCCTCGACCAGCATTTTCCTGAAGATTTTATGGACATCATCGTGGGTGGTGAAGACGTGAAAGCCGCCAAGCCATCTCCCGAAGGGCTACTCCTTGCCATTAAGCGGCTACATGTCAGCAAAGCCGAGACCCTCTATATAGGCGACAGCACGGTAGATGCGGAAACAGCCCAAGCGGCCGGAGTAGACTTTGCTGGAGTCACCCACGGAGTAACCACTGCCAAAGAATTGGAGAAGTACCCACACCGGAAAATAATGAACACCTTGGAAGAACTGCTGGCAGTTCAGGAGGAGCATCCTTCCATATTCAAGATTGAAAATCCCATCCGGCCGGAAAATGCGCATGCCACTTCTCCCCGGAAACAGAAAAGGATAAGCGTCTGGCAAATCCTCCTTCTAGTGACACTCTTCTGGCTGGCTATTGAAGAGCTGGACATGACCGACGACAGCAACTTCTTCCCGGTTGTTTTCATACTGACATTGTGGGGTATCCTCCAAAAAAGAAGGATACTACCCAACAAAGCAAGAACTTTCATCGACTCATGGTGGCACCCCTGCGCAGTACGCTTACGCGCATTTCACATCAAGCTGATACAAGGGAGAAAAACTCCTCCCGCTGGCAACGAAACCTGCACCTGTCTGAATTGTGGCACCACCTATACCGGCAACTACTGTAACCGTTGCGGACAAAGCCGTAACACTCCACGCTATCGGTTGAGTAACGCGCTTAAAAACATTGCCGGAGGCTTCTTCAATATAGATAATGGCTTTGGACGTACCCTTCTGGAACTCCTCTACCGTCCGGGGTACATGATTAGAGACTTCATCGGTGGTAAGCGTGTAGAGTATTTTCGCCCGTTCCAGACACTCTTCATTCTTGCAGCCCTTTATATCATGGCTGTGCAACTGGTAGACCCGGAAGCCCTAAGCAAAAAAGAAAAGACGGAAAAGACAGAGCAGACAGACAAAGAAGAAATCATTGCCGCTAAAGAGAAGCTTACCAAAAAGATGGAGAAAACCTATAGCAAAGAGGAAAAGCGAGCCCTCGCCATCACTATAAAAAGCCTGGAGAAAAGCTTGAACAAACTGGAAGAGAAGAACGACTCCACTTCTGCCACACAGGTGTCCGAACAGAACAGCGATGATGGCGACCTCATCGATGAATTTGTAAACGACACCTCGGAAGTGGGAGACAGACTGGAAAAAGTCTTACAGAACTCTCCTTTCCTAATGAAAGTATGGAATCTGATGAAGAGCTGGGGACACGGAAACAAGGCATTCCGCATCATTGCCACACTGCCTTTGTTTGCACTTGCCACCCAACTTGCCTTCCGACGCCGGAAATATAAGTTAAACTACAATACCACGGAGCATGTGTTCATACAAGCCTACATAGCTTGCCAGATACTCCTGCTGAGCATCATCGTGCTGCCTTTCAACGGGTACGCAAAGGTAGACGATTTGTATGAGCTGCCTTTATGGCTTATTTTCGTCCTATTCTGTTGGGATTACAAACAATTGTACCGCTGCACCTGGTGGAGAAGCTTTTGGCGCACTATCCTCATGCTGACTTACAGTCTTGTGCTACTCGTCATATTCGCGTGTCTTGTAATGGCGCTGATGCTGGCCGGTATCTATGTTCTGAAATTCATTTTGTAACAGAAACCATCCCTACACGGACTGTTTCTCCTTGATGAAACAGTTTTTCTCCAATAATCTAAAAGTACAATCTGCATTAAAAGAACAAAAAAGCAAAAGAACATTTGTCCATTTAGAATAAAAAGAGTACTTTTGTGCCCGATTATTCCGCACCGGGTTCGACCAAGTGCTTTCTAAGTGATTAGAGACCACCCGACGGAGCTAACTTATACATTATATATAAGAAATGTACGCAATTGTAGAAATCAACGGTCAGCAATTCAAAGCAGAAGCTGGCAAAAAGCTGTTTGTACACCACATCCAGAATGCAGAAAACGGTGCAACAGTAGAGTTTGACAAGGTTCTTTTGGTAGACAAAGACGGCAACATCACCGTAGGTGCTCCCACAGTAGAGGGTGCAAAGGTTGTTTGCCAGGTCGTATCAAACATGGTAAAAGGCGATAAAGTTCTTGTTTTCCACAAGAAAAGAAGAAAAGGTTATCGTAAGTTGAACGGTCACCGTCAACAATTCACAGAGTTAACAATTACAGAAGTAGTAGCTTAATCAATTAAAACAGTAAGAAGAAATGGCACATAAAAAAGGTGTCGGTAGTTCTAAGAACGGCCGCGAATCACAGAGCAAGAGATTAGGCGTTAAGATATTTGGTGGCGAAGCTTGCAAAGCAGGTAACATCATCGTTCGTCAAAGAGGTACTGAATTCCACCCGGGTAATAACATCGGTATGGGAAAAGACCACACTCTTTTCGCTTTAGTAGACGGAACTGTACAATTCAAAGTGGGCAAGGAAGACAGACGTTCAGTTTCTGTTATCCCTGCAGAAAATGCAGAAGCATAAGTTTCCGAACAAGAAATAAGGAAAAGGGATGCAATCCGAATAGGTTGCATCCCTTTCTTTTATGTCAAAAGCAACACTTTATTTGTTTTTTCCATATCTTTGCACTCACAAAACCGAATAACATAAAAACAAGTATAAGATATGCTTACCATCAAACAAATTACAGAAAACACCGACGCGGTTCTCCGCGGACTGGAAAAGAAGCACTTCAAGAATGCAAAAGAAACCATTGCACAAGTGCTGGACTTCAATGACAAAAGAAAAGCCAATCAAACCATCCTAGATAAAAACCTGGCAGAAGCCAACTCACTCTCCAAATCCATCGGACAACTGATGAAGGAGGGCAAGAAAGAAGAAGCAGAAGCCGCCAAAAGCCGCGTGGCCGAGCTGAAAGAAGTCAACAAGGACTTGCAAGCCAATATGGACCAGGCTGCCAACGATTTGCAGACTTTGCTTTATACCATCCCCAACGTTCCCTACGACAGCGTGCCTGAAGGCGTAGATGCCGACGACAATGTAGTAGAGAAAATAGGTGGTATGGAAACCGAGCTGCCCAAAGACGCCCTGCCCCACTGGGAACTGGCCAAGAAATATGACTTGATAGACTTTGACCTGGGTGTCAAGATTACCGGTGCCGGCTTCCCCGTATACAAAGGCAAAGGCGCACAACTGCAACGCGCACTCATCAACTTCTTCCTGGACGAAGCACGCAAATCCGGCTATACGGAAATAATGCCGCCCACAGTGGTGAACGCCGCTTCCGGCTACGGCACGGGACAGCTGCCTGACAAGGAAGGGCAAATGTATCATTGCGAAGTGGACGACCTCTACTTGATTCCTACCGCCGAAGTCCCCGTAACCAACATCTACCGTGATGTGATTCTGGACGAAAAGCAGTTGCCCATCAAGAACTGTGCATACACACAATGTTTCCGCCGTGAAGCCGGTTCATACGGGAAAGACGTACGTGGCTTGAACCGCCTGCACGAATTCTCCAAAGTGGAACTGGTACGCATCGACAAACCGGAACACAGCAAACAATCCCACCAGGAGATGTTGGACCACGTAGAAGGTTTGCTTCAAAAGCTGGAACTCCCCTACCGCATCCTGCGCCTTTGCGGTGGCGATATGAGCTTCACGGCTGCCCTCTGTTTTGACTTTGAGGTGTATTCCGAAGCACAGAAACGCTGGCTGGAAGTAAGTTCCGTCTCTAATTTTGACACTTATCAAGCCAACCGTCTGAAATGCCGCTACCGTACGGCAGAAAAGAAAACAGAGCTTTGCCATACGCTGAACGGTTCCGCACTCGCTCTGCCACGCATCGTTGCCGCCTTGCTGGAAAACAACCAGACTCCAGAAGGAATCCGCATACCAAAGGCATTGGTTCCGTATACGGGATTTGAAATAATAGACTAAGGCCATAATAGTCACGTGCAGCAATACGCCTTTGACACTTTCTTTCGGGCACGAATTACATGAATTTCACAGTTGCGGTTAGCAAAAAACGTGAAATCCATGTAATTCGTGCCCGGAGTTTTATCATGACAAGCTTCTCCTGCGCAACTACAAAGTATTCTTCAAAATACGTGCAAACACCTCCTCGCGGAAATTACGTGCCACCGGAACAGTATGCCTCCCAACTATAATCCGATTGCCATCTATCATCTCAATCTTTTCCAAATTTATCAGATATGATTTATGGACTTGCTGAAATACTCCACCAGGAAGAGCCTCTATCATACGCTTCATGGTAGAACGTACAAGCAGCTTTGTGCTTTCCGTATAAATACAGACGTAATTTTCCAGCCCCTCCACCACCAGAATATCCTTAAACAACACCTTATGCATCTGACGGTCTGAACGGACAAATATAAAATTATTAGCTTCATCCGGCCATTTCTCCTGCTGCAAAAGACCATGTACTTTATTCACCGCTTTCAGGAACCGGTCAAACGAAATCGGTTTCAACAGATAGTCCGTAACATCAAGTTCATAACCTTTCAATGCATACTGCTCATAAGCGGAAGTGATAATCACATGAGGCGGATGGGCAAGAGATGCCAAGAGTTCAAGCCCCGAAAGATAAGGCATTTCAATATCCAGAAACAACAAGTCCGGCTGCTCAGTCTGCAAAAGAGTGTTCAACTGCATAGTATCTTCACATACACCCATTAAAGAAAGGAAATCCACCTTTTCCACATAGCGTTGCAATCCTTCACATGCAGTAGGCTCGTCATCGGTTATTACACATTTTACCTGTTTCATCCTATAATTCTATCACAAGTTTTACTCTAAACAAAGTATCTCCTCTATTTATGTCCAGCGTATGACGCTCCGGATATAGCAGCTCCAGCCTGCGCCTCAGATTTTCTATGCCGATTCCATGTTTTCCTTTCTGGTGCACTAATGGTTCCGGTATAGAATTTTCAATACTAAAACACAACTTGCCTTCTTTCAGACACATATCCATAGCTATAAAATAGTTCCCTCCCACATATTTGAAAGCATTCTCCACCAACGGTACAAACAACAATGGATAAATCTCAACCTGCGCCTCCATTTCATCGAAATGCACCTGCAACTGCAGCCGCTTCGTAGCACGAAGTTTACATAGGCTGATGTATTGTTTCAGATATTCCACTTCCACACGGACTTGCACTTTCTCCCCATCATTGTATAATTGGTAACGAAGCAAATCGGACAATTGCTCAAGAGTATGCCGCGGAGCCTCATTATTCTCATCTATCTGAAAATAAACCGTATTGAGTACATTAAAAAGAAAGTGTGGATGATATTGCGCTTTAAGGAATTTCAGTTCTGTCTGGAGCTGGTCATTTTTTATCTTCTCCAACTGCAGGCGTTGAGCTTCATTTTCCTTCTGTATCATCTGATTACGCAAGAATATATAAAAGAAGCCGCCAAGCAACATACTGACTATGGCCGGAACAGGCACATCGTATAAATCAAGACTTACTCCCATCAAAAAGCGGATGACCCACATCGTCAGAAGACACCAGACGGGAACCGTCAGGACAACTACCCCGTATTCCTGCCACCATACCAACTTCCGCTTCCGGCACAAACGAAGCCAATACTTCAATAGAAAAAAGATAGGATAAGACATGAAGAGTACCACAAGCATATCCTTCAGCATGAAATTCCACTCATTACTTTCCCAATAGTATTCATGTTTCGGAATATCATTCGCCACACGAATACACAGAAAAAGAATCACGGCAAATAATGCCGGCACCAGCCACTTGTTCCACAGTCTGCCCATAACAGTTACAAATTTACTCTTTTTGTTTCATCTATTTCTTTTTTCCTTCTGCTTTCTTTTGTCTCGCTGCCTTTTTGAAAACGCCAGGCGAAAGCAATACCCAGCACACGTTTGTTGTGCCGTTCGTCAACAAACGCCTGCACACCGGGAGATTGAATATCTACTTTTTGATAATTGGTGTCGAATACATCCTTGGCAAACAAGGTAACGGTGCATCTGTTACGGAACATCTTCTTTTGGATGCCGACATTCACTTCCAGCGCCGGATGTACTGTGGCTTGTCCGTAGGCCATTCGTCCATTATAATTTGCCGAAAGTTCGGCCGACCATACGGAAGTGAAAGCAAACTGGTTCATGCAGCCGAGTATCGGGGTAAACATACGGTTTTTCATTTTCTGCCCTTGTTCCGTCCAATTATAATTATTATAAATACCGATAGCGGTCAGATTCACTTTCCAAAAAGAAGCAGGTGAGAGGTTGGCAGCATGTACACGCACACCCGTCTGTACATAGGAAGACAGATTCTGAGGCATTACATAGATACGCCGTTCCTCTTGTTCGCGATAGCTCTTCATGATAGCATCATCTGTATACGAGAAAAAGAGAACCGTCTGAAACCAGTCACGATACACATATCCCAACTCTATATTATCAGAAAAGGAAGGATGCAGCTTCGTATTTCCCCCTTCATGGGTATAGTCATCGAATATGTAGGTAAAAGGATTCAAATCACCATAATTAGGGCGGGTAATACGCCTGCCATACGAAAGCTGAAACAGATGTTCCGAAGTCAAACCGTATTGCAAAGCAATAGTAGGAAACAAATGAAAGTAATTCGTTGTAAACGAAGAGTCTTTCTGTTGTGTATTTCCTCCAAAATCCCCGTGTACATGGGTATATTCCAACCTCAAACCCGCTGAGATTTTCAAGCGGTCTTTCTCATAGCCGGCTTGCAGATAGGAGGCATTGATATTTTCATCATATACAAATCGGGAACCAAGCGCCCCGTCCGGCAGCCAGCCGGAAGCCGACGGACGCATATAACCTGCCGTATTGTCTATCGTAACAAATGAGGTTTTGACTCCGGCCTGTAACTTCCAAACCTCACTTAATGGATAAACCGCATCTATCTGTCCGACATATAAGTCGGTATTTCCCTTCATGTCCCCTTTCAATGTATCGGGTTTAAAACTATCCATCAACTGGTTTCCAACACGGTAGTAATGGAAATAATCAAAAGAAGCGCTGAGTTCTCCCCCTTCTCTTTTCAGCTTGTGCACCATACTGGTTCCGGCAGAAACATTATTCCGGTTTTGCTCCGCATGGCTGTAAGTATTTCCCGCAACTCCGGTTTCTCGGATTTCCGTAAACATGCCTGCATTTTCCCTTTGCCGGGAAAAGTTTCCACCCAATGAGACTCCCCAAACTGTCCGCTCATTGAGATAATAATCACATCCGGTACGAAAATAGTGCGAATAATTCCTACGCTTCCGGTAAGAGTTCTGCATCATTCTTCCTCCATCCCGTTCGAACGCACGGTCGATAAACAAGTCTATGACATCCTTTCCCTGATAATACGAATAATTCAAATAAAGATTGAACTTATTCTCCCTGACATTCATGGAAACGCCGCCATAACCACCACCCGTCCGTCCAAGACTGCCATTGCCGTTCAAAGCCAGATTCACACCGCGCAGCCTTATTTTTCTTGTACGGATATCAATCAACCCGGAGCTTCCCGCCGCATCGTGGCGTGCGGAAGGCTGGGTTATCAAGTCTATCTTATCAGCATTAGTTGCAGGAGTAGATTTCAACAGACTCATCAATTCATCTCCCGAAAGATAAGTAGGCTTGCCATCCATCAGAATCGTCGCACCGCTTTGTCCGTTCAGCAAGATATTACCATTGGAATCTATCACGACTCCCGGCAGGGAAGCAAGAACATCATAAAGACTTCCCGTACTTTGAGTGACTGACGCATCCATCCGGTAACTTGTTTTACCGGCAGATATTTCTACCAACGGGAGTTTAGCAGTTACCATAATTTCTTCCAAACGCTGGTCGGCAATCGTATCCTGCTGCGACCAAACCACCAAAGGCATACTCAATAAAATTGCCCCTAAAAAAACATTTCGATACATACTCTTCCTCATTTTTTATTTCAAAAGTAGGCAGGCTGTAGAAAGTGAACAAATTATAGTGACAAAGGAATGTTATCCAGTGACAACATGCAGTTTTACCCTATTCTTCTTTTGATATTACCAAATAACCCCTATCTTTGCAAAATCTATCAATCTGACAGTAATTGCGTAATTACACCAACAAAATTATTAGATAATGAATAAAATCATTAGCAAAGAACACTTTTCTGAAAAGGTCTTTAAGTTAGTCATTGAAGCACCATTGATTGCCAAATCACGTAAGGCAGGGCACTTTGTCATTGTACGTGTGGGCGAAAAAGGCGAACGTATGCCGCTTACCATTGCGGAAGCCGACCCGGTAAAGGGAACCATCACACTGGTGGTTCAGGAAGTCGGGCTCTCCTCTACCCGTCTTTGCGAACTGAACGAAGGCGATTATATTACGGATGTTGTCGGCCCGTTGGGACAAGCTACGCACATTGACAACTTCGGTACTGTGGTCTGTGCCGGAGGTGGTGTAGGCGTAGCTCCCATGCTCCCTATCGTGCAAGCGCTGAAAGCTGCCGGCAACCGCGTCATCACCGTACTGGCAGGACGTACCAAAGAACTGATCATCCTTGAAAAGGAGATGCGCGAAAGCTCCGACGAAGTCATTATCATGACCGACGACGGTTCCTACGGACGAAAAGGTCTGGTGACGGAAGGCGTAGAAGAAGTCATCAAGCGCGAGAAGGTGAACAAGTGTTTCGCCATCGGCCCCGCCATCATGATGAAATTTGTTTGTTTGCTGACAAAGAAATACGAAATCCCCACGGATGTATCCCTGAATACGATTATGGTTGACGGTACCGGCATGTGTGGCGCCTGCCGAATCACCATCGGAGGAAAGACCAAATTTGTATGTGTGGACGGCCCTGAGTTCGACGGACATCAAGTGGACTTCGACGAGATGCTGAAGCGTATGGGCGCTTTTAAAAACATCGAACGCGAGGAGATGCACAAGCTGGAAGAACCTCAGACCTGCCAAGCTACCGGTGAAAACATGGAAGATGAGAAAAGCCGTAATGCTGCATGGCGTCAGGAGTTACGCAAATCCATGAAAGCCAAAGAACGGACTGCCATTCCACGCGTGGAGATGAACGAGCTCGATGCAGAATACCGCTCGCACAGCCGCAAGGAGGAAGTCAACCAAGGGTTAACGAAAGAACAAGCGCTGACAGAGGCCAAACGTTGCTTGGACTGCGCCAACCCCGGATGTACGGAAGGTTGTCCGGTAGGTATCGACATCCCCCGCTTCATCAAGAACATTGAGCGCGGTGAATTCCTCGAAGCAGCCAAGACACTGAAAGAAACCAGTGCACTGCCTGCCGTCTGCGGTCGCGTCTGCCCGCAGGAGAAACAGTGCGAATCCAAATGTATCCATCTGAAAATGAACGAAAAGCCGGTAGCCATCGGCTATCTGGAACGTTTTGCCGCTGACTACGAACGGGAGAGCGGACAAATCTCCATACCTGAAATCAAGGAAAAGAACGGTATCAAAGTAGCTGTCATCGGTTCGGGTCCCGCCGGTCTGTCATTTGCCGGAGATATGGCGAAGTATGGCTATGACGTGACTGTTTTCGAAGCACTGCACGAGATTGGTGGTGTATTGAAATACGGCATTCCTGAGTTCCGCCTGCCCAACAAAGTGGTGGATGTGGAAATTGACAACCTTGCCAAAATGGGAGTGGAATTCGTCAAGGACTGCATTATCGGTAAGACGCTCAGCGTGGAACAACTGGAAGAGGAAGGATTCAAGGGCATATTCGTAGCTTCCGGAGCAGGACTGCCCAACTTTATGAATATCCCCGGCGAGAACTCCATCAATATCCTCTCGTCCAATGAATACCTGACCCGTGTCAACCTGATGGATGCGGCAAGTGAAGATTCCGATACACCGGTTCCCTTCGGCAAATGTGTAGCCGTGATAGGCGGCGGTAATACTGCCATGGACTCCGTGCGTACTGCACGCCGCCTCGGTGCAGCGCGCGCCCTAATTATCTACCGTCGTTCGGAAGAAGAAATGCCGGCACGTATCGAGGAGGTGAAACATGCCAAGGAAGAAGGTGTAGAATTCCTGACCCTCCACAACCCAATCGAATACATTGCCGACGAACAAGGAAAAGTGAAACAAGTGGTGCTTCAGAAAATGGAACTGGGTGAGCCGGATGCCAGCGGACGCCGCAGTCCCGTACCCATCCCCGGAGCCACGGAAACCATCGACATTGACCTTGCCATCGTCAGCGTAGGTGTATCTCCCAACCCGATTGTCCCAAGCTCCATCAAGGGACTGGAATTGGGCCGGAAAGGAACGATTGCCGTCAACGATAACATGCAGTCGTCCATCCCGACCATCTTTGCCGGAGGAGACATTGTCCGCGGAGGTGCTACCGTAATCCTTGCCATGGGAGACGGACGAAAGGCAGCAGCAGCGATGAACGAACAGCTAAAAAAATAAGAATCTGTCATGAAAGGTGGAGACATACGAACTCCACCTTTTTTATTCTACTACAACCTCTTCCTCTACTTTCCCCTTCTAGCATACAATTTAAATATTTCAAGAATATGAAACGTATTTATCTATCCCTCCTTCCCTGTCTGGCTTCCCTATTGGCAAGCGCCCAAGAGCCCCTAAACGGGGATTCCCTTGCCTCAGACTTTCGGTATCTGGTAAAAGAACTGGCAGCAACCCATCCCGACCCTTACAGCGGCTTCGGAGGAAAAGTATTCTTCTACGAACAAGCTTTCCATCTGGAGAACGAGTTACGCCGGACTCCCGGTACGAAACAGACCTTTTTTGATAAGGTAAGCATTTTCCTATCCAATCTGCAAGACGGACATACCTACCTTTTACCTCCCACAGCCAATCAACAAGCAAATCAGCGTTACCTGGCACTGGAAGTACGCACCATCCCCGACGGCATTATACTTCAAGGAATCCCTGAAACGTACAAAGACTTGTTAGGTAGCCGTATCACAACCATCAACGGAGATTCTTTAGAAGAGGTACTGGCCCGCACTGCCGCTATCCAAGCCAGTGAAAACCTATATGACCGTTATGCCAATCTATGCAGGTCCATGCCTACGGAACATTTCTTGAGACAGCTTTTCCCTGAAATGAAAGACAACCTTCACCTCTCACTTCTTACTCCCGACGGCAAATCAAGAGGATTAACCCTTCCCTTATTGTCAAGGCAGGAAGTGCAAAACACACCCATGCAACACAATAACAGTTGGAAAGCTTATACAGACAAACAACTGGCCTATCAGTTCATAGACAACGACAAGCAAATAATGCTCATCAATATCAACAGTATCATGGCACGGGATAATTTTGAGTATATGCAAAAACAAGGGCTGAAAGATTTATACCGGCAAATAGGATTCTATTATCGGGATATCCTGAAACAAGATATGCCCGCCGATACCCTGCAAGCCATTCGGCAACTCCCGTCCCTTTCCGAAGTTTTCGCCCATATGCTGAAAGAGATGAAGAAGGAAGCCTCCTCCACCCTCATCATAGATTTGCGCAACAATAGCGGCGGCTGGACTCCAATTGTCCTACCCACACTCTACCAACTGTTCGGCGACCACTTCCTGCAAACGGATATGGATATAGAATTCTATCGTATCATCTCTCCCCTCTACATGCAAAAACTACAGACAAACTTACAGGATTTCAACCAAGCATACGGAACAGACTATGCCTACGGTGACTACACTTTTAGTACGGACGAAGCAGACACCACAAACATAGAACAGCGACGGACCGACTTCATCGAGAACTGCATGTCCAGTGTGCCGGAAGAACTGAGAAAGCAACAAGGAAAGGCGCTCTATACTCCGGAACACATTTACGTCATTACCAACGAACGTACCTTCAGTGCAGCTTTCCACTACACTTTCTATCTGTGGAAAATGGGTGCTACCCTTGTAGGAATACCCAGCGGACAAGCCCCCAATACCTACATGGAACAAACCTTATTCCGGCTACCCTATACCGGTATGCAAGGCTCTATCTCCAACTCCATACAAATATGCTTTCCGGGCAAAGACCGGTGTGCCCACACACTTTATCCAGACTTGATGCCCACCTATCAGGATTACCAAAGATATAATTTCGATGTCCAAACTGAGATTCTGTATTTACTCGACAAGATTAAATCGGCTCCTCATTCTCATACGAACCCTGCGGAGAAGAATCAGAAGTAAAACAAAGCCCCGTTTACAAATAAATTGCAAACAGGGCTTTATTTCCATATTTCAATAAAGAGACTACTTCACCACCTTGTTCGTTGCCGGGTCGGGGAAAATCACCGTCGGCTTGAACGACTTGGCTTCTTCAAAGTCCATCAGCGCGTAGGACATGATAATAACGATGTCATCAGGTTGCACCTTGCGGGCTGCCGCACCGTTCAGGCAAATTTTGCCAGAGCCACGCTCGCCTTTAATAATGTAGGTTTCAAAACGTTCACCGTTATTATTGTCGGCTATATACACCTTCTCGCCGGCAATCATGTTGGCGGCATCCATCAAATCTTCATCAATCGTAATGCTTCCCATATAGTTCAGGTTCGCTTCCGTGACGCGGGCACAATGGATTTTCGACTTCAACACTTCAATCATCATATCTTTATAAATTACGAATTACTAATTATAAATTACAAGGCAGCAGGCTCTTTGTACTTGATATTATCAATCAGACGAACTTCCCCACAGAATACTGTGATGCAACCCACAGCATAAGAAGTTTCCTCCCAATCGGTAATCTTCTGTAAGGTATTGCCATCCACCAGCTCAAAGTATTCCAAACGCAATCCGGGGGCGGCTGCGATGGTGTCTTCCACAAACTTCTGTGTCTCAGCTACCGTATGTGAAGCTCCAAAGGTACGACTTTCAAATAAAGTCTGCGAAATTTTCAGTGCATTTTTACGTTCTTCGGCAGATAAACGGGCATTGCGACTGCTCAGAGCCAACCCGTCTTCCTCACGCACAATCGGACACCCTACAATTTCCAAAGGATATTTCATCTGGCGGACCATCTCGCGAATAATTGCCAGCTGCTGGAAATCTTTCTCGCCAAAGTAGGCACGATCCGGCTGCACAGCATCAAACAGTTTGCTCACAATCTGGCAGACACCGTTAAAATGTCCCGGACGGAATGCTCCTTCCATCACTGTGTCCAGCGGCGCATAGCTGAAACGGCGGGCATCCGGTTCCGGATACATCTCCTCCACTGAAGGTGCAAAGACAAATGCCGCTCCACACTCCTCCAGCAAACGGCAGTCAGCCTCCGGCGTACGAGGATATTTCACTAAATCATTCTTGTCATTAAACTGGGTCGGATTTACAAAAACGCTTACTACGGCAGCGTCGTTTTCTGCCACACAACGTTTCACCAATGAGGCATGACCGGCATGCAAGGCACCCATCGTAGGCACCAGACCTACCTTCTTTCCTTGGGCTCTCAAAGCCGAAAGTCCGGCCTGCAAGTCCTTGATAGTATGTACTATTTCCATTTTAATCGGTTATATAATAACTTGGTTGTTCGCAAAAGCGGTGCAAAATAAACCATTATTTAGCATATAAAGAAGAAATATCGCAAATTAATGCAAAACTCAGTACACTTTCCGGCAATTCCAGAAGCAGCTGTCTCGCTGAATAACAAGCAGTTAACAATTCATAAGGAATTATAGACGGGCTCCGTTTGCTTTATTGCCCGATTTTTTTTATATCTTTGCAGAATAATTGAGAACATTGTTATTATGACAAAGGCGAACAAGGTTTTATTTATAACCCAAGAAATTACCCCTTACGTTTCAGAATCCGAAATGTCCCTCGTAGGCAGAAACCTACCTCAGGCTATTCAAGAGAAAGGCAGAGAAATCAGAACGTTTATGCCCAAATGGGGAAATATCAACGAACGCAGAAACCAGCTGCATGAGGTGATACGACTCTCCGGCATGAACCTCATCATTGACGATACCGATCACCCGCTCATCATCAAGGTTGCCTCTATCCAGTCTGCACGTATGCAAGTATACTTCATCGACAACGATGACTACTTCCAGAACCGCTTGCAGGTAACAGACGAAAATGGTGAAGAGTATGAAGACAATGATGCCCGTGCCATCTTCTATGCCCGTGGCGTACTGGAAACGGTGAAGAAACTGCGTTGGTGTCCCGACATCATCCACTGCCACGGCTGGATGACCGCTTTAGCGCCTCTGTACATCAAAAAAGCCTATAAAGACGAACCTTCCTTCAGAGATGCCAAGGTCATATTTTCCCTTTATGAAGATGACTTCAAACAACCTTTCCACGCAGACTTCTCTAACAAGCTATTGTTGAAAGGCATCGCCAAGAAAGATATTGCAGGATTGAAGGAACCCATTGACTACACAGCACTTTGCAAACTGGCTGCTGACTTCTCCGACGGCATTATCCAGCAAAGCGAACACGTCAATGAGGAAGTACTGAACTATGCCCGCGAATCCGGAAAACCGGTATTGGAATATCAATCTCCCGAGAACTTTGCTGAAGCCTGCAATGACTTCTACGACAAGGTATGGGAAACAGAACAAAAATAAAATCGATTTAGACAGTTAAAACTATGAAAGTAAGATACCTGGGAACATTGCTTTTGGCAGTCCTGACTTTCTTTGGATGCGATGACAACACCGGAACATTAGGTCTGGGTATGTTGCCCGATTCTGACGGCATGTCAGCGCATACTACTACTTTTAATGTAACAACACGTTCATTTGCCGTTGATTCCGTATTTGCCAAAACGAGTACCGGCTATATAGGCAAGTTTTCCGACCCGGAATTCGGTTATTACGAAACAAGTTTCCTTACGGAGCTGAACTGTACGGAAAACTTCTCCCTTCCGGAAGTGTATAAAGTGACCGAACGGGACAGTGAAGGAAATCCAATCAAGGCAACTGGTACAATGACTGCCGACTCGGTAGTTTCAGTGCAACTGGCAGTCTATTATTCCAGTTGGTTCGGCGACTCCCTGAATGCATGCCGGATGAGTATCTATGAACTGGACAAGAAGCTGGACAAAAATCGCTATACCAATATCAATCCAGAAGAATACTACAACAAGTACGACCCCAAGTCCCTGCTCGGACGTAAGGCTTATTCAGCTTTCGATACGTCTGTTCCGGATTCTGTGAGATTTGAAAAGGACAATAATGGTTATTATACTTTCTATCCCAATGTGACGTTCCCATTGGACAAGAAAACTTTCGGCGAAGACAGAATATTGAAGGTTTATCGCGAGCATCCCGAATACTTTAAAGACGCCGCAACTTTCATAGACAAGATTTTCAAAGGAGTATATGTAAAGAGCGATTACGGAGATGGAACCATCCTCTATGTGGATTATGTGGCTTTGAATATGCAATTCCGTTTCCACTACGTAAATGATACTACCGGTGTAGCACTGAAGAAAAAAGATGGTACAGACTCTTTGTTCTATAGCATGCAGACTGTATTTGCCTCTACCAAAGAGGTTATCCAGGCAAACCAGTTCCTGAATTCAGATTTGATAAAGGAAAAGGCTGCCGAATCTCAGCACACTTACATTAAATCTCCTGCCGGTATCTTCACCGAAGCTATCATGCCATACGATTCAATATACAACAAACTGACCAATGACACCCTGAATGCCGTGAAACTGACTTTCACGAATTACAATATAAACAGTGACTACGAATATAGCATGAGTGCTCCCAATGACGTGCTGTTGATACGTAAGCAGGAGTTGAAGAGCTTCTTTGAAGAGAACAAAGTCAGGGATAATATTACCTCATTTACAACCACCCACAATGCATTTGCTACCAATCAATATGTATTCAGCAACATAGCCCGGTTGGTTACCACTTGCATCAACGAAAAACAAGCTGCCAAGAAAGCCGCCAAAGAAAAGGCCGGCAGTTCTTGGAATGAGACAGAGTGGGAAAAAACTTGGAACAAAGAAAATGAAGACTGGGATAAGGTATTGCTGATTCCGGTTTCCATTACCTATGACAGCAGTGCAAGCAGCAGCGGCAACAAAACCATAACCGGTATCCAAAACGACCTCAAGCCGGGATATGCCAAACTAAAAGGCGGCCCGAAAGAGAATGCAAAAGGCGAAGTGGAATCTCCGCTGAAAATAGAAGTTACATACACCAGTTTCAACAAGTAACTGACAGATATTCCATAAAAAAGCCTTCCGCTCATTGTAGAGCGGAAGGCTTTTTTGATTGATGGGACAAGCTGCCGATATTATTCAGCAGCCTTTTTAGTTGTTTTCTTTGCGGCAGGCTTTTTGGCAGGAGCCTTGGCCTTTGCCGGTTTTTCTGCGGCAGATTTAGCTGTAGCCCTGCTCTCTTTCTTTTCTGCAGCCTTTATCTTCTCCAACTTGGCCTGTGCTTTCTCCAATTCCTTATGCAGTTCCTCTATCTCGGCACCTTGGTTCTGGATAGTGGTCAGCAATGCATTCAGTTCTTCGTTATCTATATCCACCGGATAGAGAGAATCAACACGTTTGATAAAGTCACCAAGAATATTCATATAATTGGTAAAAGCATCAAAAGGAGATTCATAAATACCACGGTTCAAGCCGACACCGCTTTGCTTGGTAGTCATGAAACGGAAGTTGTTACTTGCCTGCAGATAATCCCAGTCTTGCTTGATACGGCGGTCATCACAGAGATGGACACGTTCGGCAACACTATACAGCTTGTTGAATGCTTCACGCTGCATCACGTTACCCAGCCAACAGCTGGTATCTCTTTCTTCGTCCACCCAAGACATTGGGTATGGAACATCCAACTGGGAAACAGATTTCAGTTTGGTAACGATTTCCGTCGGTGTGGAGAAAGTAATCCCCTTTTCCTTGGCACAGTATGGAAGTGCCTTCAGGAATTCCAGAATATTGGAAGACAACGGCTGTGCCATACCCAGAGCAGAGAGCTCCATAAAGATGTTGATGACCTGCTCTTCCTGCGGTAAAGCATCAATCCAGTTGATGTACTTGTCGGCAAACAAAGGATACTCGTTCCACTCGGAGTTGGAGAAGCGCAGGCTGATGTCGTCAGACAGCTTAAAGTCACGCAACAGCAACTTCAAGTTAGGATTCATAGAGCAATGGTATACATAGTGCGGACTCTTCCAACCCAGAACATGCTTGGCTCCTTCCGTCAGCATACCCTTGAATCCCAAAGCTGCCACCATCGCACCAATCTCGTCATTATAAATCAGACTGGAATTACGGAACACCTTCGGTGCCTTACCGAACATTTGCTTCATCTTAGCGCTCTGACGCATCACCTCTTCCTTGAAGCAATCCTCGTTGGCCAGAGAAGAAAGGCCATGGGAATAAGGCTCGGCAAGGAACTCACAGCAACCGGTATCATTCAGCTGGTGCAACAAGTCGATGACAGCCGGCGCATATATTTCCAACTGCTCCAGCGCAACCCCCGAAATGGAGAAAGCCACTTTAAACGCACCTCCGGAATTCTTCACCATTTCAATCAGGGTGTTCAATGCCGGGATATAAGAGCGTTCGGCTACATCATTGATACTGGTTTCATTGGCATAATCATCGTAGTAATAATGATCGGTACCTATATCAAAGAAACGGTAACGTTTCAGATGAATGATTTGATGTATTTCAAAATAAAGACAGATAGTTCTCATTTCTATTATTGTTTTTGTTATTTACCATAGTTTCTTAACACATCCTCGTAGAGGGCGCGGATTCTCAAACCTACTTTTTCCCACGTGATTCCATCCACTTCCTTCTTGCCTTCCTCCTGCAGATATTGGAAGAGAGCGGGATTGGTGCAGAGGGAATAAATGGCATCGGCCATTGCATGAATGTCCCAATAATCGGTCTTGATGACCTTATCAAGAATTTCACCGCATCCCGACTGCTTGGAAATGATGGAAGGAGTCCCACACTGCATGGCTTCCAGCGGAGCGATACCGAAAGGCTCGGAAACGGAAGGCATAACGAATACATCACTGTTCTTGTAAACCTCATATACCTGCTTTCCCTTCATGAAGCCCGGGAAGTGGAACCGATCGGCGATGCCCCGCTCGGCTGCCAGATTAATCATGGCATCCATCATATCTCCCGAACCGGCCATCACAAAGCGGATGTTGCGGGCACGCTGCAATACCAGCGAAGCTGCTTCCACAAAGTATTCCGGCCCCTTCTGCATGGTGATACGGCCCAGGAATGTCACAATCTTTTCTTTGGAATGGTCGGGACGCGGAATGTCCTGGTATTCCTGCGAGAGAGGATAGACGGCATTGTGCATGGCAAACACCTTCTTGGGGTTCTGATGGTACTGCTCAATAACCGTGCGGCGGGTCAGTTCGGACACGCACATGATGCAGTCGGCATAATCCATACCGTTCTTCTCCATAGAATAGACGGTAGGATTGACTTTTCCGCGCGAACGGTCAAAGTCCGTAGCATGGACATGGATACAGAGCGGCTTTCCGCTCACCATCTTGGCATGCACTCCGGCAGGATACGTCAGCCAGTCGTGGGCATGAATAATATCAAATTCCTGCTGGCGAGCCACTACTCCGGCAATCACCGAGAAGTTGTTTATCTCTTCGTGCAGGTTGCCGGGATAACCGCCGGCAAAGTCCATGCAGCCTATGTCATTGACGTGCATATAAGAGAAATCCGAATAAATATGGTCGCGGAAAGAATAATAATCTTCCGGCGTCATGTTGCGCGTCAGCCTCGACTTCAAATAATTGTAATCGACATCACGCCACACGATAGGCACCTGGTTCATGCCCACTATCTTCAAGAAGTCCTCTTCTTCGCCCGTCGGCTTGGGCATGCAGAAAGTAGTTTCCACATCACCCTGCAAACTCAATCCCTTAGTTATTCCATAAGAAGCAACCGCAAGACCACCATATATTTTGGGAGGAAATTCCCATCCAAACATTAAAACTTTCATCTTCGTTCCTCCTTTTATAAATTATACTTAGACAATAACTTCAAGATACGCAGGATTTCCGCCGTATTCATGGCAAATGACACCGCCCCTCTTCCAACAAACGGAGGATTACCATCGAAGAGTTCGGGCAATGCGCCAATACAGTGGGAAGTCATTTCATCTTCCATACCGATGAGGTATCTCTCTACAAACGACACGCCACTCACTTTATAGATACGCAGATATGCTTCCATGTAGAAGCCCAGCAGCCATGGCCACGCTGTTCCCTGATGGTAGGCATAGTCTCTCTGTATCTGAGGGCCGACATAATTCGGATTGTATCCGCCACTCTTGGGGCTCAGTGTACGCAAGCCCTTCGGAGTCAACAGTTCTTTCGTCACAATATCGAGTACCTGTTTCTTCTGGGCCCTATCCAACGGAGAATAGTCAAAGGCAACGGTAAATATCATGTTGGGACGTACGCTCCAGTCCATCATATAACCATCCACATAGTCGAACAGATAGCCATACTCATTGCGGAAGACGTCTACAAAAGACTTTCCGGTGATTTCTGCCTGAGCGTCCAGTGTATCGGCAAGAATTTCATTGCCTCCCTCCCGAACCATATCGGCTACAAAACGCAGGGTATTGTACCATAGTGCATTCACTTCCACAATGTAGCCCGTACGCGGAATAACCGGGCGGCCATTGGCGGTAGAGTTCATCCAGGTAACCGCTTTCTCGGTGCCATTGGTATACAACAGTCCGTTTTCGTGCAGGAAGAGATTGTCATGCCTGCGTTCACGGATATAGCCAACAATCTCCTCAAGGAGATTACCGTACATCTGCCGGCAATTTTCACGCGAAGTCTCCTTGGCATACTGCTGTAAAGCCCAGACAGCCCACAGCAGCACATCCGGATGCTCCATCTCGTATATCTTATAAGAGGAAGGCTCTCCATTGATAAACTCACGGATAGCCTTTTCGGCTGTTTTCATCACGTCTTCAAATTCATCTTGCTCGCCTAAGGCCAAAGTAAGACCCGGCAGGGAGATGAACAAGTCACGGGCACGACACTTGAACCAGGGATAGCCTGCAAGCACATAATGCTCCTCGCCCTGCTTGTTGTGGAACTGGTGCGCCGAGTTTTTCAGACAGTGGTAGAAACTGTCACGCGGAGTGCGGTCGGCCACCTCGGACTCAAAAGTCTGCTTCAGCTTGCGGGGAGAAATCTCGGAGATACCGGCGGAGAAGACAACGCTTTCCCCTTTCTTTATATCCACTTCAAAATATCCCGGCACATAAAGGTCTTCGTTGAAGTCATATCCGCGTTCCTGTTCTTTGGGATACTCGATACCACGATACCAGTCAGGCTGGAAGTGGAACTCATTCTTTTTGTTGAGCTGCATGAACAACTCCGGATAACCGGGATACATGCAGGTTTTAATGCCATTCTCTACCAACTGGTAGTCGCGGCTTGCCTGCGCATTTTCGTGCGTGTACTCGCGCACACTGCGGAATGCCAGGAAAGGGCGGAAACGAAGTGTGGTTGCCGAATGGGCATCGACCAAGGTATAACGAATCAGAATCCGATTTTCATGGTGTACGAAAATCTTTTCCTTACGAAGGATGACGCCTCCTACACGATAGGTAGTTGTGGGGATATTTTCACAGTCGAACTCTCGGATATACTTGTGCCCGTTAGGACTGAAGTGGTTTCCTTGATACTTATGCAACCCCAGGTTGAACTCCGCACCGTGCTGAATTACAGTTTCATCCAAAGAAGACAGCAGCACATGGTTTTCATCATCGAGGTTGGGGACCGGTATCACCAACAGACCGTGATATTTGCGTGTGTTACAATCTACAATTGTTGTACAATGATAGGCTCCTGACCTATTCGTCCGCAATATCTCCCTTGGCAAAGATTCTTGCAGATTAATCATCAGGGTCTTGTCAAATCGTAAATAACTCATAGTTGTGCATTATTTAAAGGTTAATTATTTCGGTATATGCGCTACAAGCCATGTAGCGATGCCCAAAAATACGAATTAAAGCTTATAGGCAAAATAAAAAGTCAGTTTTTTTTCGGTTTTCGTCAAATATTCCGTAGTATTGTACAAAAATAGCAATCACTGTACGAAATATGAAGCATGATATACGCAGAATGGCATTGGCGGCGGTTATACCCCTATTCCTGCTATTCATTTTATACATCTTGAAGTTTTTGGAGACAGGCATGGATTGGAACTTCACACGACTGGGAGTATATCCGATGGAACAGCGGGGCGTGTTCGGAATTTTCGCACATCCACTGGTACACAGCAGTTTCAAGCATCTGTTCGCCAATACGATTCCACTCTTTTTCCTGATGTGGTGTCTGTTCTATTTCTACCGGCATATAGCCCCCTACATCTTCTTTGCCATTTGGATAGGATGCGGTGCGCTTACCTTTCTTATAGGGAAACCGGGATGGCATATCGGAGCCAGCGGCATCATATACGGACTGGCTTTTTTTCTGTTCTTCAGCGGCATTCTGCGCAAACATGTACCGCTTATCGCCATTTCACTGTTGATAACGTTCCTATATGGCGGCCTGGTATGGAATATGTTCCCACAATTTGCCAAAGCCACCACTTCCTGGGAAGGACACCTTAGCGGAGCCATAGCAGGCACGCTATGCGCCATAGGCTTTATGGGATACGGTCCCCAACGGCCCGATCCGTTTGCCGGAGAGGAAGACGAGGAGGAAGACGAAGATGAGGAAAACAATGAGGATGAGGACGATAAGAAGGAAGAGGAGAAGGATGAGGATTCGTCTACAAGGATTGAATAGCACGTTTAAGAAACAATAAAAAAAACAAAAAGAGGGGCAAAGAGTTTACAGTACACCTTGATAATATCTACTTTTGTTTCAAAACAAGAAGAAAAAGCATTATGAATACAATGTTTGATACATTACTGCAACTGCCACTCTTTCAAGGACTCGCACAAGAAGACTTTACCAATATCCTGGGGAAAGTCAAGCTGAGCTTTACAAAGCATAAAGCCGGCGAAGTTATCGTGAAAGCCGGTGACACATGCAGTCAACTGATATTCGTATTGAAAGGTGAAATCTCCTCATGTACTTCATCTGCGAATACATCATACAGCTCCACGGAATATTTTCAGGCACCTTATGTCATCGAGCCACAATCTCTGTTCGGGATGAGCACCTCCTACGTCTCGGCCTATACCGCCCAAACCGAGACCCACACAGTGAGCATCAGCAAGGCTTTCGTCATGAGCGAATTGTTCAAATATGACATATTCCGCCTGAATTACATGAATATCATCAGCAACCGCGCCCAAAGCCTAAACAGCCGTCTTTGGGCAGAAAGCACCGACAACCTTGAGAAACGTATCAGCAACTTTATCCTGACACATATCGAACGTCCGTCAGGCAGGAAAATACTGAAAATAAAAATGGAAGAATTGGCTCAGGTGGTCAATGATACCCGTATGGGAGTATCAAGAGCGTTGAACAGCATGCAGGAGAAAGGCCTGCTCGAACTGCACAGAGGCGAGATGATGATTCCCGACGCAGAAAAGCTCTTATAGGCCACCTGAACCGAGATTTCCTACAACACCTTGTCTATCGCTTTCTTTATCAAGGCTTCCATCACTTTATACCCTTCTAGAGTGGGGTGTACCCCATCCCGGGTATACGAGGAGTTCAGAGCCTTATTGTCGCCTTCCACCATCTCACTGTAATAGTCGACATAAGGAATCTTGTTTTCCTGGGCATACTTCCGGATTCTGGCATTCAGCTGCATTATCTTTTGCGGAGCATCCTTCACCGAAGGATTCCAGCCAAAGGCAGCGGCAGGCAACACAGACGTCAAAATCACCTTTATCTTATTGGCCCGTGCCAGCTCTACCATAGACACTATATTTCCAAAAGTGTATTCTTCATTATAAGCGCCTGCATTTTCCGCAATGTCATTGGTACCTGCATTTATCACGACCAGCGCCGGAGCAAGCTTGATGACATCTTCGCGAAAACGGAGCAGGAAATGGGAAGAAGTCTGCCCGCCTATACCACGGCCCACATAACCGTTGTCTTCAAAGAAAGCGGCATCGTTTGCCACCCATCCTTCCGTGATGGAGTTGCCCATAAAAACCACCCGGTCCTTCTGTTTTCCCTTCCGTACCAGTTCCTTGTTTGCCTCTGCATAGCGTTTCAAATTTCCCCAGTCCTGCTTCTGTGCGTCAGAGGCTACCCAGGGGATGCACAAAAAGACAGCAATCATACATAAAAGTTTCATTGTTCTATTCTTTGTTGTTTTGTTATAAAAAAAACAGCCCCACCGTTTTTAAGGTGAGGCTATCATTATCATTGGTCAATCTCACTCCCACTCGATAGTCGCATTGGGTTTCGGAGACATATCATAACAAACGCGATTGACGGTTTTCACTTCCTTGAGAATACGGTCGGTAATCTTCATTAGGATGGGCCAGTCCACCGGCTCAATGGTAGCGGTCATGGCATCCACTGTGTTGACGGCACGGATAATGACGGGCCAGTCGAACGAACGTGCATTGTCGCGTACACCCACAGATTTGAAATCGGGCACCACAGTGAAATACTGCCATACCTTCTTATCCAGGCCTGCCAGTTGGAATTCCTCACGCAGAATGGCATCCGACTCGCGTACAGCCTCCAAGCGGTCACGGGTAATGGCTCCCAGACAACGTACTCCCAATCCGGGACCGGGGAACGGCTGACGGTAAACCATCTCGTACGGCAATCCAAGCTCTACACCGCATGCACGTACTTCGTCCTTGAACAGCTGGCGCAACGGCTCCACCAATTCAAACTGCAAATCCTCGGGCAGACCGCCTACGTTGTGATGAGACTTCACCATCTTGGCTGTTTTTGTGCCACTCTCTACAATATCGGGATAGATGGTACCTTGTCCCAGGAAGTCGATACCGTCCAGCTTGCGGGCTTCTTCCTCAAAGACACGGATAAACTCTCCGCCGATAATCTTGCGCTTTTCTTCCGGGTCAGCCACGTTTTCCAGCTTGGAGAGGAAACGGTCTGTAGCATCCACGTATATCAAGTTAGCTTTCAGCTCCTTGCCAAAGATTTCCACCACGGCTTCCGATTCGCCCTTACGCATCAGTCCGTGGTTCACGTGTACGCAAACCAGCTTGTCTCCGATGGCTTTCAGCAGCAAAGCGGCCACCACGGAGCTATCCACACCACCGGACAGTGCCAGCAGCACCTTACGGTCGCCCACCTGACGACGTATCAACTCCACCTGGTCGTTGACGAAATTCGTCATGTTCCAGTTCGCCTCAGCCTTGCAAGTATCGAATACGAAAGATTTCACAGCCTCCTTGATGGCTTCCACATCATCCGTAAACTGCGGCAGCTTCACTTCGCACAGCGCCTTGTCGTGTCCGGCAGCCATTACGGGGAATCCCGCTTCGTAAATCTCGGGCAACACGTCGATGGACATCCCGTCAACCACATTGTTGGGGCCACCGTTGATGATGATGCCTTTCACATTCGGCAAGGCCTTCAGTTCGGCGGCAGTAATGTCGTGCGGGTAGATTTCGCTATATACTCCCAACGCACGAATCGCCCGGGCAAGCACTGTGTTCTCATGGCTTCCCAAATCCAGAATCACAATCATATCCTGCTTCATTCTTCTATATTGTTTTTAAGTTAATAATTTCAGTCGGTCTTATTCCCATTCTATTGTGCTGGGTGGTTTTGAAGAGATGTCATAGGTCACGCGGTTCACACCTTTCACCTTATTTATAATGTCGTTGGACACCTTACCCAGGAATTCGTAGGGCAGATGCGCCCAGTCGGCTGTCATGGCATCGGTGGAAGTAACGGCACGCAAGGCCACTGCACGTTCATAGGTGCGTTCGTCACCCATCACGCCCACACTCTGTACGGGCAGAAGAATGACGCCCGCCTGCCAGACCTGATGGTAGAGCGATGTCTCGTTGCCGTCGGCATCCTGCACTTTCCAGTCACGCAAGCCCTGAATGAAAATATCGTCGGCTTCCTGCAAAGTATGCACCTTCTCCGGTGTTATATCCCCCAGGATGCGGACAGCCAGTCCCGGACCGGGGAAAGGATGACGGGTAATCAGATGTTCGGGCATTCCCAATTCGCGTCCCACGCGACGGACTTCGTCCTTGAACAGCCACTGCAACGGCTCGCACAGACGGAGGTTCATCTCCTCGGGCAGACCGCCCACATTGTGATGGCTCTTGATGGTCTTGCCCGTAATGTTCAGGCTCTCGATGCGGTCGGGATAAATGGTGCCTTGCGCCAACCAGCGGGCATCGGTTATCTTGTGCGCTTCGGCATCGAAGACCTCGATAAAATCGCGGCCGATGATTTTACGCTTTTGCTCAGGCTCGGTCACTCCCTCCAAATCCTTGAAGAACTTCTCGCTGGCATCCACGCCAATCACGTTCAGTCCCAGGCATTCGTAGTCGTGCATCACATTCTTGAACTCATTCTTGCGAAGCAGTCCGTGGTCCACAAAGATACAGGTCAAGTTCTTGCCAATGGCACGATGCAGCAACACGGCGGCTACCGAAGAATCCACACCGCCACTCAGTCCCAGGATAACTCGGTCGTTGCCAAGCTGCTCCTTCAGTTCGGCCACAGTAGTATCTACAAACGATGCGGCGCTCCAGCTCTGGCTGCAACCGCATACGTCCACCACGAAGTTGCGCAGCATCTGCGTACCGTCCTCGCTATGAAATACTTCCGGATGGAACTGCACTCCCCACATCTCCTCGCCGGACACCTGGTAAGCAGCAATCGCTACCTTGTCCGTAGAAGCTATAATCTTGAAGTTGTCGGGAATGGCTGTAATCGTGTCTCCATGGCTCATCCATACTTGGGTATTCTTCCTTACCCCTTTGAAAAGGACATTCTCCGAATCGAAAGAACCGAGATGGGCACGTCCGTACTCGCGGGTTCCTGCCGGCTCCACCCGTCCACCGTTGCTGTAGGAGATAAACTGCGCACCGTAGCAGATACCCAGAATGGGGTATTTCCCACGAATCCCGCTCAAATCTACCTTGAATGCACTCTTATCATAAACAGAAAAGGGGCTACCCGAAAGGATAACTCCTTTTACACTCTCATCTCCGTATGGAAATTTGTTGTAAGGTACAATCTCGCAATAGACATTCAATTCGCGCAGCCGGCGGCCGATGAGCTGCGTGGTTTGCGAACCGAAATCAAGAATAATAATCTTCTCTTGCATATAAATCCGTATAGACTTTAATAAATGATTTGCAAAAGTAGAAAAAGTAAAGGAATTATCAGGGATAATGTGACAGAAAAACGTTTTTTTACTAAAAACAGCTTTAATTTCAGGCTAGAACTATCCACAAGGATACTAAAAGCTATTCTTACTACAACCGTGCTGTTTTCTTACCACAGCTATGCAACTTGCTTACCACAGCAATGTTATTTTCTTACCACGGCTGTGGTAAGATTACTGCTTAGTATAAAAAGGGACAGTTTCCGGCGGTACCGGGGAGAGTTAAATGCATTAGGGAATGTATCAAAAGCCATGAACGCTTTCATCATGTTATAATATTAGGCGCGGAATTCTAAGACCTACGCAAGTTTCCTGTGCAAAAACTTGTGTAGGTCTTAGAATTCCGCGCCTAAAAAAAGCGTCAAGAGGGTTTTGACATCCCTATGAAGTTCCGCTTCGATATTACTTTTCTTTCAGCAAATCACGGATTTCGGTCAGCAGCACCTCTTCCTTGCTCGGGGCAGGGGGAGCCGGAGGAGCGGCAGGCGCCTCTTCTTTCTTCTTTTCAGTCAGCTTGGTCAACAACTTTATGAACATGAAGATAGAGAATGCTATAATCAGGAAGTCGAAGGTGACCTGCAAGAAATTACCGTAATTCAGGGTCACGGCAGCAATTTCTTTTCCGTCCACCATTTCGGCAGGTTTCAGCACCCACTTCAAGTCTGTAAAGTTGACACCGCCCACCAGCAGCCCGATAGGAGGCATAATCACATCTGCCACAATGGAGGAGACGATTTTTCCGAATGCCCCACCGATAATCACACCGACGGCCATGTCTATCACATTGCCCTTCATGGCAAAAGCCTTAAATTCCTGTAAAAATGAACTTTTTCCCATCTTTTCAATTATTTAATTATGATTTTGGTTACGAATATAAAAACATTTTCTTACTTTTGCACCGCAAATCAGAAAGAATTGCAATTAGTAAGCGAAAGTTTATTTTTAAACATTATAAAACCCTTAAAAGTTTAAACAAAATGATTAAAGTAGGTATTAATGGATTCGGACGTATCGGACGTTTCGTATTCCGCGCTGCAATGAAGAGAAACGATATTCAGATCGTAGGTATCAACGACCTTTGCCCGGTAGATTACTTGGCTTACATGCTGAAGTATGACACTATGCACGGCCAGTTCGACGGTACTATCGAAGCTGATGTTGAAAACAGCAAGCTGATCGTTAACGGTCAGGCTATCCGCATCACTGCAGAAAGAAACCCGGCTGACTTGAAATGGAACGAAGTAGAGGCAGAATACGTTGTTGAATCTACTGGCTTGTTCTTGAGCAAAGACAAAGCTCAAGCTCACATCGAAGCCGGCGCAAAATATGTTGTAATGTCTGCTCCTTCTAAGGACGACACTCCGATGTTCGTTTGCGGTGTTAACGAAAAGACTTACGTTAAGGGTACTCAATTCGTATCTAACGCTTCTTGTACTACCAACTGCTTGGCTCCTATCGCTAAGGTATTGAACGACAAATGGGGTATCACTGACGGTTTGATGACTACTGTTCACTCTACAACTGCTACTCAGAAGACAGTTGACGGTCCTTCTATGAAAGACTGGAGAGGTGGTCGTGCTGCTTCCGGCAACATTATCCCGTCTTCTACCGGTGCTGCTAAGGCTGTAGGTAAAGTTATCCCGGCATTGAACGGCAAACTGACTGGTATGTCTATGCGTGTTCCGACTTTGGACGTATCTGTAGTTGACTTGACAGTTAACTTGGCTAAGCCCGCTACTTACGCTGAAATCTGCGCTGCCATGAAGGAAGCTTCTGAAGGCGAATTGAAGGGTGTTCTGGGTTACACTGAAGATGCAGTTGTTTCTTCTGACTTCTTGGGTGACACTCGCACTTCTATCTTCGACGCTAAGGCTGGTATCGCTTTGACTGATACTTTCGTTAAGGTTGTATCTTGGTATGATAACGAAATCGGTTATTCTAACAAGGTTCTTGACTTGATTGCTCACATGGCATCAGTTAACTGCTAATATACAGTTAGAAAATAATAAAAAATAGGTGACTTCTGCAGAAGTCGCCTATTTTTTTTGCAATTTTGCAGCTAGTTCGTTTTTTATCAGACCCTTTAAACATGATGAAGATTATACTAACTCTAATATTGCTTTGCTTTATGAACACTATATCGTCTCAAAATCCTTTTTTTGAAACATACTCCACGCTGCACAGCACTGTCCCGTTCGACAAGATTAAGACCGGAGATTACGTACCCGCCATCCGCGAAGGCATCCGCCGCCAAAATGCGGAAATAGAGGCCATCATCCGCAATCCGGAAGTCCCGACATTTGCCAACACAGTGTTGGCCTACGAGAAGTCCGGTGAGATGCTCCACCGTGTCAGCACTGTATTCGGCAATCTGCTCAGTGCCGAAACGGACGATGACCTACAGGAACTGGCCAAAGAAATCATGCCGATGATGAGCGAGCATGAAAACAACATCAGCCTGAACGAAGAGCTGTTTGCACGTATCAAAGCTGTTTACGAACAGCAAGACAAAGAAACATTGAGCCCGGAACAGCACAAACTGCTGGAAGACATTTATAACGGCTTTGTACGCAACGGTGCCAACCTCCAGGGAGAAGCCAAGGAGAAATACCGGGCTTTATGCAAAGAGCTCAGCCTGCTGACGCTGCAGTTCAGTGAAAACAACCTGAAAGAAACGAACGACTACAAGCTTGTCATCACCGACAAGTCACAACTGGCCGGGCTACCCGAGAGCGCGGTAGAAGCCGCTGCAGAGACAGCCGGGGAAAAAGGCGTCGAAGGCTGGGTATTCACCTTGCAGGCTCCCAGCTATGGCCCTTTCCTGACCTATGCAGACAGCCGTGACCTGCGCCGTGAGCTGTATATGGCCTACAATACGAAGTGTACGCATGACAACGCCAGCAATAATCTGGAAATCGTAAAGAAACTGGCCAATGTCCGTATGGAGATTGCCCAACTTCTAGGCTATGACAACTTCGCCGAATATAACCTCCAGGAGCGCATGGCACAAAACAGTGAGTCCGTGTATAAGCTGCTGGACCAACTGCTGGAGGCTTACACGCCCACCGCCAAACAAGAATATGCAGAAGTGCAAGCCCTGGCACGCCAAGCGGAAGGAGAAAACTTCGTCCTGATGCCGTGGGACTGGGCGTACTATTCCCATAAACTGAAGGACCGGAAGTTCAATATCGACGATGAGCTGCTCCGCCCTTACTTTGAGCTGAACAACGTGAAGGAAGGTGTATTCGGCCTGGCAACCAGGCTGTATGGCATCACCTTCAAGAAGAATCCGGATATTCCCGTTTATCACAAGGATGTGGATGCCTACGAAGTCTTCGACAAAGACGGGAAATTCCTTGCCGTGTTCTATACCGACTTCCACCCCAGAGCAGGCAAGCGCTCGGGAGCCTGGATGACCAGCTACAAGGAACAGTGGATTGACGAAAAGACCGGTGAGAACAGCCGTCCCCACATATCCATTGTGATGAACTTCACCAAACCGACACAGGACAAACCTGCTTTGCTGACCTTCGGCGAGGTAGAAACCTTCCTGCACGAATTCGGACACAGCCTGCATGGTATGTTCGCCAATTCCACTTACGGAAGCCTGAGCGGGACCAATGTGTATTGGGACTTTGTGGAACTCCCCTCCCAATTCATGGAGAACTTCGCCATCGAAAAGGAATTCCTGCATACGTTTGCCCGCCATTACCAAACCGGAGAACTGATACCGGACGAGCTGGTACAGCGCATTGTGGATTCCTCCAACTTCAACGCGGCATACGCCTGCCTCCGCCAGGTTAGCTTCGGCCTACTCGATATGGCTTGGTACACACGCAACACCCCGTTTGAAGGTGACGTGAAAGCCTATGAAAAGAAGGCTTGGGAAAAAGCACAAGTTCTTCCTTCTGTAGAAGAAGCCTGTATGAGTACACAGTTCTCCCATATCTTTGCCGGAGGATATTCTGCCGGATATTACAGTTATAAATGGGCAGAGGTGCTGGATGCAGATGCTTTCTCGCTATTCAAACAGACGGGCATCTTTAACCCGGAGACTGCCGCCTCCTTCCGAGAGAATATCCTTTCCAAAGGCGGAACGGAACATCCGATGACGCTCTATAAACGCTTCCGCGGACAAGAGCCTACAATCGACGCATTATTAATCAGAAATGGAATAAAGAAATGAAGAGACTTATAAGGAACATCTTTTGCATGTTGCTCATGTTTTCGCTGCTCCCCCTGCTAAGCGGTTGCGACAACGAGGACGATGTTATCGGAATATTCACCGGGAAGCCATGGAAGCTCAGCCGACTCACCAATAAAGGCAGCAATGCCCAATTCTATCCAAATCTTTGGAACAACAATGAGGAAGAGATGAAGAAGAGCCTGGACAAGCTATATAATCAGAAAAACACCTTCACCCTCAATTTTGAAGGTACCGAACTGGATGGAGAACTGATGGGCACCACCGTCAACGGACAAGGCATCAACTCAAGCGTCAACGGCACTTGGAAAGCCGACGGAGCTTCAGGCTCGCTCAGCATCAGCGTGAAGATTACGGGGTCTGCAGAGAGCGATGCACTGGCCAAGGCATTCATCTCCGGATTGCAAAACGTGTACAAGTATGAAGGGGATGCCAATTCACTGACCCTCTATTTTAAAGACGGACCGACAACCAGAGTCATGGGATTCACCCGCAACGATAAAACATAAATATGATGGACGATTCTACAAAAGACAAACAAGAAGCATTGGACAGGCGTTATATACGTATGGCAAGCATTTGGGCCGAAAATTCGTATTGCCAACGTCGCCAGGTCGGTGCACTGATTGTAAAAGACAAGATGATTATCTCTGACGGCTACAACGGTACCCCTTCCGGTTTTGAGAATGTGTGCGAAGATGAGAACAACGTTACCAAACCATACGTGCTCCATGCCGAGGCAAACGCCATTACCAAAATAGCCCGTTCAAACAACAGCAGTAACGGTGCCACCATGTACGTCACTGCCTCTCCCTGCATAGAATGCGCCAAACTGATTATCCAGGCAGGCATCAAGCGGGTGGTCTACTCCGAGAAATACCGTCTGGAAGATGGTATCGAACTTTTGAAACGGGCAGGCATCGAGGTGGTATTTATTTCAATGGATAATGGATAATGGAAAGTTGAAAGTTGCATGCGCAGCCAAATAGTAAATTGTAAATAGTCTAATAGTAAATAAACATCATGGGTACAAAAAATACTTCCCGCTTTATGCCGCTTATCATCGCAATCAGCGTAGTCGCGGGAATTCTTATCGGAACGTTTTATGCCAGGCATTTTGCCGGTAATAAACTGGGAATCATCAATAGCTCGTCCAACAAGCTGAATGCCTTGCTGCGTGTTATTGACGACCAGTATGTGGATACCGTCAACATGACCGATTTGGTAGAGAAGGCCATGCCGCAGATATTGGCGGAACTCGACCCCCACTCCACCTACATCCCCGCACAGAAGCTGGAAGAGGTAAACTCCGAACTTGAAGGCAGCTTCAGCGGTATAGGCATCCAGTTCACCATTCAAGAAGATACGATACACGTAAACAGCGTGATTCCCGGTGGACCGTCCGAGAAAGTGGGCCTGATGGCAGGCGACCGCATTGTGATGGTCAACGACAGTCTTTTTGCAGGCAAAGGTCTGACAAACGAAAAGGCCATGCGCAACCTGAAAGGTCCGAAAGGAAGCCAAGTGAAGTTAGGCGTCAAGCGTGCCACGGAAAAGGAGTTGCTCGACTTCACCATCACACGCGGTGACATCCCGCAAAACACCATTGACGCAGCCTATATGCTCGACGATGACTACGGATATATACAAATCAGCAAATTCGGACGTACCACACACGTGGAGCTGCTGAATGCGATTGCCCAACTGAGCCACGAGAAGTGCAAAGGCCTGATTATCGACCTGCGCGACAATACCGGAGGATACATGGAAGCCGCCACACGCATGGTGAACGAATTCCTGCCGGAAGGGAAGTTGATTGTATATACCCACGGCCGCAAATATCCCCGCATGGAGGAATATGCCAACGGTACCGGCAGTTGCCAGAAGCTGCCGCTAGTGGTATTGGTAAACGAGAGTTCCGCTTCGGCCAGCGAAATCTTTGCGGGCGCCATTCAGGACAATGACCGCGGAACCATTGTAGGACGCCGTTCCTTCGGCAAGGGACTCGTACAGCAACCCATCGACTTCAGTGACGGTTCCGCCATCCGCCTGACCATTGCCCGTTATTACACCCCATCGGGCCGTTGCATCCAGCGCCCCTACGAGAACGGCAAGGACAGCAAATACGAAATGGACTGGATTACCCGTTACGAACACGGCGAGTTCTTCTCCAAAGACAGCATCAAACTGGACGAAAACCTGCGTTACTCTACCGGTTTGGGCAGACCCGTATACGGCGGCGGTGGCATTATGCCGGACGTATTCGTTCCGCAAGACACAACCGGAGTATCTTCTTACCTGATAGAAGTAAGCAACAAGGGACTGATTCTGCAATTCAGCTTCCAGTATACCGACCGCAACCGTGCGAAATTGAGTGAATACGACAATGAAGAAGATTTGTTGAAGTACCTTCGCCACCAGAGTATTGTGGAGCAGTTTGTACGTTTTGCAGACTCCAAGGGAGTAAAGCGGCGCAACCTGCTTATCCACAAGTCCTACAAGCTACTGGAAAGAAGTCTTTACGGCAACATTATCTATAACATACTGGGAAGGGAGCAATACATCCGCTACATCAACCAGAGCGATGCTACCGTCAAGAAAGCATTGGATATTCTGGAACGTGGCGAGGCATTCCCCAAAGCTCCGGAAGCAACACCAATCATAGAGGATACAAAAGATGATGGAAAGGAAAAAAGAACTGCGCAGGCAGGTAGCTTTGTTGAAGACCCGACACAGCTCTTCCACTACGCGTCAGTCTGCTGAAATACTTGCCGCCCTCGAGGCACACCCTGCTTTCAGGGCGGCAACAACCGTACTGCTTTACCACTCTCTCAAAGACGAAGTGGACACACACGAATTTATCCGGAAGTGGAGCCGCGAAAAGCGGATACTGCTTCCGGTAGTTGTAGGTGACGACCTGGAACTGCGGCTGTACACCGGACCCGAAGACTTGAAACCTGGCGCATACGGCATCGAAGAACCAACCGGCGAGCTATTTACCGACTATGCAGACATAGACTTCATAGTGGTTCCCGGCGTGGCATTCGACCGTAACGGCAACCGCCTGGGGCGCGGTAAAGGTTACTATGACCGGCTTCTGCCCCGCATCCCATCAGCCCACAAAGCCGGCATCTGCTTCCCGTTTCAACTCGTAGAAGAAGTTCCTGCGGAACCGTTTGATATACGCATGGATGAAATCATTACGCAATGAAAACTAATTATCATACACACACCACACGCTGCATGCATGCCACCGGAGATGATGAAGACTATGTGCTCAGTGCCATCAAAGGCGGTTACCGGATACTCGGATTTTCAGACCATACTCCCTGGAAATACCGTACTGACTACGTAGCCGACATGCGGATGCTCCCTGAAGAGCTTCCCGGCTACGTGGAGAGTCTCAAGACGCTCCGTGAGAAATACCACGACCGGATAGACATCAGAATAGGACTTGAATGTGAATACTTCCCCCAATATATCCATTGGCTGAAAGAGCAAACCAAGAAGTACCAACTGGACTATATCATCTTCGGAAACCATCACTACCACACCGATGAAAAGTTCCCCTACTTCGGCCATCATACAGACAGCCGCGACATGCTCGAACTTTACGAAGAGAGCGCCATCGAAGGTATGGAAAGCGGATTATTCTCCTGCCTTGCCCATCCGGACTTGTTCATGCGCTCCTATCCGAAGTTCGACCACCATTGCACTACCATCAGCCGGCACATCTGCCGTACTGCTGCACGCCTGAATGTCCCGTTGGAATACAATATAGGCTATGTAGCCTACAATGAAGCGCACGGCTTATCCACCTACCCGTGCCCGGAGTTCTGGCGAATCGCTGCCAATGAAGGCTGTACAGCTATCATCGGACTGGATGCGCATGACAACAAGGATTTGGAAACTCCGATGTATTATGACCGGGCAGTCCGGGAATTGAAGGAACTGAAGATTGAAAGAATAGATGAGCTGAGGATGCTCATCTGAATATGATATTCGTGATGACCTGAGCCCCCACATGACGGTTCAAGTTGCGCACCAGCAACTCACGCCCCATCATCAGTTCCTGGCGCAAAGCAGCAGAAGTGAGATGCACATAAAGCACCTGGTTCTTTATATAAAGTTCACGGGTGTAGGAGGCAATGGTAGGCCCCAGCACTTCGGGCCACGCACTGATAAGCCGCCGTTCATTCAGCGGAGACTCCAGACTTTCCTGCCTGAGGTAATGACGGATAAGTTCACCTATCTGTTCGGCATTATTGCGCTTCATGCCTCTTCCTCCTTCATTTCGGCAACCGTTCCCTGCTCCACACGGAACATCTTATAATCACTGCCCACTTTATGCAGAATACGGTCCAGGTGTTCGCGGTTGGTATCGGTTATAAAAATCTGTCCAAAACTGTCGCCTGCCACCAACTTGATGATTTGCTCCACACGCGAAGCATCCAGCTTGTCAAAGATATCGTCCAGCAACAACAAGGGAACAGTGGTCCCGGTACGTTTCAGGAAATCAAACTGTGCCAGCTTCAACGCTACCAGATAAGTCTTGTTCTGTCCCTGCGACCCTTCACGCTTGATGGGGAAATCTCCCAAAAGCATATTCAGCTCGTCCTTGTGCACACCGCGCAATGAATAGCCCATAATCTGGTCGCGTACACGGCTTTCCTTCAGCACTTCCAGCAAAGAGGCATCGCGGGCATGGGAATCATAGCTTAATCCCACCTTCTCCCTATCTTGCGAAATGAATGAATAGAAAGACTGGAAAATAGGAATAAACTCACGGATAAAGGCCTCACGTTTGCGGAACACCACTTCGCCGGCTTGCGCCATCATCTCCTCCCAGACCAGAAAGAGCTCTTCCTCCACCGGCTGTTCACTCTTCAGTAAGGTATTCCGCTGCACCAAAGCTTTATTGTATCGTATCAAAGCATCCAGATACTCTTTGTCGTACTGCGAGATAACCACATCCATAAAACGTCGGCGTTCATCACTGCCTCCTGCTATCAACTCCGAATCGGCAGGCGAGACCATGACCAAAGGCAGGAAGCCGATATGGTCCGACAAACGCGTATACTCCTTCTTGTTTCGCTTGAACTGTTTCTTCTGGCGCCTCTTCATACCACAGTAGATTTCCTCAGGAGTCCCATCGGCAGCCTCATAAAACCCTTGAATAACAAAGAAGTCGGCATCATGGCGGATATTCTGGGAATCAATGGGATTACCGGCACTTTTACAGAAAGACAAGAAATACACCGCATCCAGCAGGTTCGTTTTCCCCATGCCGTTCTGTCCGAAAAAGCAGTTCAACTTGGGCGAGAATGAAAGCTCCACCTGCTCCAAGTTCTTATAATTGAGTATAGATATACGTTTCAGTATCATTATAGTAACGATGAGTTCGGTTACAAAGATAATGCAAAACCGAAAGCAGTACAAAATAAGCCTGCTTATTTTTAATATAGAGGTGAAGCCCGGCTTATTGAAAAGTAGAAATAATTTCGGTGTTTTCTGATACAAAACAAAAAAAGATGCCGCTAAATTTCGTTGATAGCTATAAAAAACTTACTTTTGCGGGTCGAAATAGATAAATAAGAATAATAACAAAAAGATTATATAAAAATGGCAGAACAAAAAAAGACGAATGAAGCCTTAAATGTGGAGGATGCACTGACACAATCGGAGGCCTTTTTCATTAAGAACAAAAAAGCAATCATCGGCGCTGTAGTAGCAGTAATCATCATCATTGCCGGTGTAGTGATGTACAAGAACCTTTATGCAGACCCCCGTGAAGAAAAAGCACAAGCTGCCTTATTCAAAGGACAAGAATACTTCGAAGCAGACGCTTATGCACAAGCACTGAACGGTGACAGCATCGGTTTTGCCGGATTTGTAAAAGTGGCAGACGAATACAGCGGCACAAAAGCAGCCAATCTTGCAAAAGCTTATATGGGTCTCTGCTATGCACACCTCGGCAAATATGACGAAGCAGTGAAAGCATTGGACAGCTTTGACGGAGACGACCAAATGGTAGCTCCTGCCATGAAAGGTGCTATGGGTAACTGCTATGCGCAGCTCGGCCAACTGGACAAAGCCGCTTCTATGCTGCTGAAAGCCGCCAACGAAGCCGACAACAACTCCCTCAGCCCCATCTACCTGCTGCAAGCCGGAGAAATCCTGGTAAAGCAAGGTAAGTATGACGATGCAATCCAGGCGTATACCACTATCAAGGATAAATACTTCCGTTCATACCAGGCAATGGATATCGACAAGTATATCGAACAAGCCAAACTGTTGAAGAAGTAATATACCTTATTATAAAGACATCTCAGGCACGGATTACACGGAAAACACGGAAAGACACAATAGCCGTGAATCCGTGTAGTCCGTGCCTCTTTTATCTCCCCTCTCCCTTTAATTTTCAATTATTAATTTTTAATTCTTAATTCCTTATTTATGGCAACAGCTTATCACAATCTTTCAGACTACGATTTCAGTTCTGTACCCAGCGCGGAAAAAATGAAATTCGGCATCGTTGTATCTGAGTGGAATTATAATATTACCGGTGCTCTCCTAAAAGGCGCCATAGACACCTTAAAAAAACATGGAGCCAAAGATGAAAATATTCTGGTAAAAACAGTACCCGGCAGTTTTGAACTGACTTTCGGCGCCAACCAACTTATCGAATACAGTGAAGTCGATGCAGTTATTGCAATTGGTTGTGTAGTCAGAGGAGATACTCCACATTTTGACTATGTTTGCATGGGTGCTACCCAAGGAATTACCCAATTAAACGCAAGTGGCGATGTACCAGTAATTTACGGATTAATTACTACCAATACTATGGAGCAAGCAGAAGACCGCGCCGGTGGTAAGCTGGGTAATAAAGGAGACGAATGTGCAATTACTGCAATAAAAATGATAGATTTTGCTTGGAGTTTACAAAAATAGTCGTATCTTTGCACCGCAATTGAGAAACAAACCTACTCAATGAGAGAATTGAGATAGAATCTTAAGTGCAAAAGGGCAAATACCAGAGTGGCCAAATGGGGCAGACTGTAAATCTGCTGGCTTACGCCTTCGGTGGTTCGAATCCATCTTTGACCACAAAAAATTGCGGAAGTAGCTCAGTTGATAGAGCATTAGCCTTCCAAGCTGAGGGTCGCGGGTTTGAGCCCCGTCTTCCGCTCTTAAGAGAATCCTGAAAGTCAAGCAATTGGCATTCAGGATTTCTTCTTTTAGTACTATCTGATTAAGGCGGATACAGGTGGTTTGAGCATCATCATGTAAACCAAGATGTAAACCAAGAAATGGTACATGAATGCTTCATTATCAGTAGTTTGCTACAAGTCTAAAAGACTATCTAATGGCGAAAGTCCATTAATGCTACAAGTTTCCAAAGGAGGTAAACGCCAATACCAAAGTTTAGGTGTGTCTGTAAATCCTAAATTCTGGGATTTCAGTAAGAATAAACCTAAGTCCAACTGTCCTAATAGGGAATATATCTTAAAACTTATCCTTAACAAGCAAGCGGAACTTCAACAGCGGATGCTTGAACTGAATGCAGAACAAAAGGAGTACACCACTACCACCCTACTTCATGACGAGCATAGGAAGTTTGAACTCAAAACAGTCAAACAGTTCTACCAAGAATTGATTGAGCAGTACAAGGCTAATGAGAAATGTGGGAACAGGCTTATTTATAAAAGCTCCTACAACTCTATCAATGTCTTTACCAATGGTAATTTAGAGATTCCATTTAGTGCAATAGATGTTGCATGGCTCAACAAGTACGAGAAGTGGCTACGCTCCAAAGGAAACAAAGAAACTACTATGAGTTTAATGTTTCGTACCCTGCGTAGTGCATACAACAAAGCTATTGAAAGCAAATGTGCACGTAAGTCTGACTACCCCTTCAATGATTACAGGATAAGTAAATTTGATGTCAGTACTGAGAAGCGAGCCATCGCTAAAGCTGACGTACTGAAATTCTCAACAGATGTTCATTCCATTGGCAAGCAGCAATATGTTCAACTAAGCAAAGACATATTTATTTTCAGTTATCTGTGTGGTGGCATAAACTTCACTGACATAGCCAATCTAACTAAGGATAATATCATAGAGGGGAAGAGACTACACTACATTCGTCAAAAGACAGGTAAACTCATCAAGTTGGGATTGTCAGAAGAAGCCTTAAAAATCATTAAGCGATATGCAGTAGAGAGTAAAGGCTATCTGTTCCCCATTCTCAATGCTCAGTTGCATAAGACACCATTGCAAAAGCAGAACAGAATACATAAGATGCTGGGAAAGGTCAATAAGAATCTAAAACTACTTGCCGCACAGCTTGGAGTTGAAGCCAATCTTACAACCTATGTTGCAAGACATTCATTCGCAAGCGTCTTAAAGAAGTCTGGTGTAAACATTGCATTGATTAGTGAAGCGTTAGGACATTCAGACCTAACGACTACTCAAATCTATCTTGATAGTTTTGATAATGAACAGATAGATAATGCCATGAAGAATTTACTCTAAGCCAATAATTCCTCACTTGTAGCAATACAGGTGAGGATTATTTTTTAATTTTGTCCTAAACTAATAATTATGGAGAAGCTAAAGGAAGATTATATAAGCATTGATACTCGTTTGGAATACATGGAAGCCATAGCCGTTGAATATGTTCCAGATGTAGATATAGACCTTGAAACAGGAGAGCAATATATCTGTGGCACTACCGCCTTACCCATATTTATAAGAAGATGCTATCAGAATAAACTATATGGTAACTTCACATACGAAGATTATATAGCCAATGAGGACATACAGAATACACTAAAAGGTTTAGGAATTGATATAGATAAGTTCTGGTTTCTACTTCTGTTCATCTTTGACTATACTTGTGGAACGTGCTTGGATGGAATGAAAGCTACAGGCATTGGAATAGAACAACTCACCAAATTTGCCCAAGCCATAGCTGACAACCATAAGGAGATTAACCAATTTGGAGTAAGTTTTAAGAAACCTATCACTATCTCTGTAAAGGTAGAGGGCAAGCATCAGATTGTAATTGACAATGCCAATGCAATAGGCTACTTGGCTACTACCATCATCAATAACCTAAAGGAGATAGAGGAACACCCTTGGATGCAGAGCCAACAAGTCAGCATAAGTACCCATGCAGAAGAAAAGGAATCCATTCAGATATACCTATTTTATAAAATGTTTAACGACTTCTTCAATCTATCTCCATATAATAAGCAGTTTAATGTCAGACAAAAGAAAGGAAGCACCATATCACTTAGTAAGACATTGCTCATATCAAGGCTTATCTACTTCACCAAGCTATCTAAACATAGTAAATTCTCAGATGATGAAGATGTTTTAAAAGGCTACATCAAGCAATATAAAGACAAGAGAATTGATACTGCGAACAGCATATATTTCTAATAAACATCTGATAATTAATACAGTCCTGCTTCATACCATTAAGAGGGTACATGAAAGCAGGACTTTTTTTCTCTCTTTTAATCCTGCCATTATATCCCATCTTTGCAGCGTCAAAAACGATAGCGGACGAGCTACCAATTAAGAGGGAAAGTAAAAACACTCATTAATTTCTCTCTTTTAATCAGCCCAGAAGCAAGTAGTTTTGCAACGTAATCAGATAACCAAGTGTACATAGGTTTGAGGGTTACACTAAATGAATAACAACAACTTAAAAGATTAAAACTATGAACGAATTAGTAAATGTAAAAGCTGAGAAAATTAATAATGAAATTGAATCTTTAAATCAGAATGAAATCATGGAAGAAGTAAAAATGACAACCGCAGAGACTAAGTTACAAGCAGTAGAAGAAGCCCGTCAGAATTTGATGAAAGCCAAGAGCGTGCTTGAAGCCAATAAGGATGCAGAAGCCAATATTAAGAAATCTGCACTGGTCAATGTAGGCAAGGCTGAAACGGCATATCTTGAAGCACTTAAAAAGGTAGAACTACCAACTGCTAAAGTAGAATTGTGGAATGAAAGCAAGAACACAAACAAGCAGGTAGTCTTTACTAAAGAGGAAAAGGAAATCATCATCGCTACATCTGTTTATAGCATGGCAGTAAGTAAGGTAAACCTTGAATGTGGTAAGGATTTGATAACCAATGAACATTTTGATAAAGTTCCTCTCTACATTACAGAAGCCGCCCTGTTTTACAATGCAGACATTGAGCTGAAAGACCTTAACGGAAACATTGTACCTAAAGGCACTCCCAATGTTTACGTACCTGTTGATACAGCAAACGGATATTGGCAATGGGCAAGCTACCATGAACACAACCTTAATGCCATAGTCAAGGACGACACCAAACTGACCATAGAGAATGTAAGAATTAAAAAGTTTGATTCTTTACAGGAGTTTGGCAAGTACAGAGGAGTGAACAATGTGTTGAGCAGAGGTTTCAATGGATTGGAGAAGGCTGGTAATGCAGCATTAGCCACTCAACAGGAGTTCTTTAACAGAGTGTTCCAAAAGGCATTGGAATTGAAAGCAAACATCAGCGTAATCACCAAATACTATAATTTTGGTAAGACACTAAGTTTGAAAGTCTGGAATAGTGCCATGCAGGGAGTTTGTGAAGCCAAACTTGAAGAATATGACTTGACAATAGGAGATACAATTATCAAGACTTTAAATGACATGAAGATTTCTAAGGACACTATCAGACATCGCTACATGATTGATGCAATTACCCAACTTGCCAATTACGCACCGAACGGAGAAGACAAGAAGATTGGGTTGGATGAAACTTTAAGTACCATAAAGACATTGAATGAGAGTAGCATCAAAATTATAAATGCAGTAAAGTCAGACCATGTGAATACCATTTATTCTGAGATGCTTACCCAATATCTAAAGAATCATGGAGTGATTAAAGAAGAACAGGTTGCATAAGCCACTAACAGCAAAGCCCATGTGACAGGTGGGCTTAATTCTTAACCAATTAAATAATAAAACAATGAATCCATATATCATACAATCCAGCTTATATCTAAGCACTATCTACGAAGCAATAATTGCTAAGCAAGAAATACTAAGAGCTAAAATGCAACAATACAATGATGTCAAGCTCTATCTGTTCAGTTTCATTCTCCCAGAATATAGTTCTAATGAATATATTGCAAATAGCCTCAAACTTTATAATGAGAATGAACTGTTCCCCATTATTATAACTTCCATTACATATAAGGAAGTTGATAATCCAAGAATAGCTTTCAAGAATGAGAATGGAATTATACACTTAGTCCTATGTTTTGAACATGACAAGGAGGATTGACAAGAAGCAGGGAAATGTGAGAGGTTTCCCTGCCTACTTAATACTTCTGAATTGTGGTCTTACCATTAGTTCCCCACTCATGAAATTACTATCTTTACAGTACCACAGACAGATAATCCCACCACACAGATTGACGGACTTACAAACTATTCAGAATATCTAAAATGGAAGAATTTACTTATGAACAGATAAGGACTAAGGCTCTTAAACAAGGAATAAAAGATAACAAGGTTCACATTGGATTGTGGGCTAACCTTAACAACTATCTAAAGACAAGGAGAAAGAAGAATGGAAAGGTTTCTACTTATTATATCTCATTGCAGAAGTTGGCTTATTAACTCAGTAATATTTAAGCTGACACATATCTAAAGTTTGAAATATTGAGATTTCAAACAGGTAGGGCGGCTCTTTCAAATAGGTAGGGTGGAACTTTCATACAGGTAGGCTACTTATAAATACCTATATATAAACACCTATTGCAGATAAATACTCTACCTACCATTCGTCTTGCTCCGCAAGCCGCATGGATTGGAACTTATAAAGATGAGACAAGTTTATAAATCCAATTTAATTATATGATAATCCATTTATCTACAGGAATGAAATTCATAACGCAAAAGGAAGCCAAGTCTTATTTTGGCAACCACAGATACAGGAGATTGGTAAAAGAGAACAAGATTTATTTTACTGACTATAATAAACCAGTTGCTAATGACAGGAAAAGAAGATTTATCATACAGGAAAATAACTGAGAACATTGCTGGAAAACTTGACTTGTTGGAAGCATACTTATTCTATTGTTTGGCTCTATGCTCTGACTGCTACACAATGGTTTCAAATGTCAAGCAAGAGGCATTGACAGAGTTCTATGGAATAAAGAAAGAAGAACAGATAAGGCAATGGTTACACAAGTTTGAGAACTTGAATTTGATTCAGATAGACAAACACCCAATTAAAGGTAAATATGGAAGTTTTGACAGATGCAAATATACATTGAATACTGAGCACTATGTCCTTATAAGCAAGAAGTTGTACAGTGAACCCATATCCCGCCAATTAAAAGGATTTCTTGTCTTACTAAAGTGCAAGTGTTTGAACGCTACAAATACCTGTCAATATACCCAAAGTGAATTAGCCAAAGAACTGAACATAAGCCCAAGTTCCATTTCAAGATATTTAAAACAGGCAGAAGATTGCGGATATATAAAAAGGAATGATAAAGGAATACACCTTAAAGACAGAAAGATATTCATCATTACCTCTGAATCAACATTTGCATTTGTAAAGAATGTCTATTCCAATATTCTCACTGATGAAGATATTGCAGAGAGAAAAATTCACAATTATAACGAATAATGTTCCAATAACAGGTAGTTGGGATTGTTTATACTGTTTATTAGATGGTACGAATAATCCCCAACCAACCTTAAACTTGACAAACACCTAATGCCCAAATTCTTTAATAACAAGAAGCATATTAAGAGAATAGATGTTAGAGAATCAATTTGTTTTTTCTTTATTTAGCCCTACATTTGTAGATACATAAAAAGAATATTCATGGAACAACTCTGCTACATACACTTTGAGCTTCTTAATCATAAAACCCAAGAAGGTTATTGGGCTACAGATAAGGGATTACAGGTTAAACACTTGCCAGAAGTTATATCAAAATCTAAAGGGAAAACAGCCACAGGATTTTATAATATACAAACTCAACGGTTCAGATTATTTAGCTACAGTGAACAAGATTGGAATAGTTTGTTCCAAGAATATATATTCCACGATAAGGTTACAGACAAGTTTTACTATCTATACCTTTTAAGAATACTGAATGCAATAAATACATCCAAATTTCAATCAGAAGCATTTAAGAGAGCCATTCACAAACAGCTAACAGACTACCCTACTATACAGGAATGGTTCATAAAAGACCTATATAAATACGTCTCATTCGCATCTCTAAATAAACAAGAGCTTATCCTTCCTATATTGAATGAGTTTGGCTATGACTTTAAAGTAATAGAGCCACGATTACTCACTGATGCAATGGAAATCATTGGTGAATCTTTTACTTGTAGGGAATTAGGAATCTTCAACCAATTCAGACTTATATATAGCAAAATTCAGCAATGGAAGAAAGAGAATGATTATCGTCTGATAAATATAACTTCACAAGCACATAATGAAATCATCCAACTAATACTATGGCTCAATGATTTGCATTCGATGGTAAACATGAGCATTATTGAGAAATACTTCTACTATTTAGGAATAAATGTCAGAACGCTTATAATAAGAAAGCTATTTGAAGAACATAGAAATAATAACCACTCAATAAACATTGGTTGGTTGGAAACCCTATTAAACTCCAAACGCAAATTATTAGCAGACTATCAAATTACATTATTTGGTTTAAGACCAGAATTAAATCTATCATTAGAAATACTATTAGATGCCATAAAAAGCTATGCAGATAAAAAGACATTTCTAACCCTTAATGGAGTTATTGACATAGCTATACAGCAATCTGGCAGTCAAAAGATAAAAATAAATTTAGATTCTAAGCGAGTGTTTGACACCTGCAATGGAGGGTTGCGAGTTAATCCAAAGTTTAACGGTTTTCTTCTCGTTGAATACCAAATAGCAACAAATAGCACATTAGCTTTAGATAATTTCAGAGAACGCATAGATATTGCAATCAATAGAATGAAAAGTCTAAAGGACTTATCCTATGATGATATTGATTATGCAGGATATTTAATTAACGAACTAAATGATAGCAAAGAAGACTTACCCAAGCTGCTACTTTTCTTAAAAGATAAATACCCTGCCAATTCTTGGAGCATAAAAGATGCAGATGAAATAAGCAAATGCCTCATACCAGAACTTCTAACTATAAACAAGGCAAGATTTACCTTAAACTCCTCTATTGAAACTTTCTCCAATAAAGAGGAAATAAAAGAAAATATCATTAATACCCTAAACGAATGGACTGATTCTGACAGTAAAGAAGAATGGATAATTTCTATTCAAAACAAAGAACTTATCAATAGAATCTTAAAGGGTTTTTATGTCCACAACACAGGTGAGAGCAGCCAACCATTCTTTACTGATTGGAAGGATATTTACAACAATCTCAAAAACAATTTACTCAGACCTACTGATATTTGCTATGGTAATCTGTCTGAGAAGAAGCACCACATCACTAACAAAAATTTTGTCTGGTGTAAACACCAACCATGTTTTAGAACCGCTATTGAACATAAGCAATCATGGAAGGATTACAAACTAACAGATATGCTAAATATTTTAGGACATAATATCATAGAAGATAAAGGGTGTGGCTTTATAGCAAATGGAGAATATAATAAATTCGTTGATATAATGCTTAAAGCTCAAAAGATTGTAGATAGGCTCCAATGCAAAGAATGTGGTCATATTCTATTCCCTGCCAAACGTAGTAAAGGAAACGATTCTAACGAATACACATATTATCATTGTGAAAATGTACAATGTAAGGAATACCATCAAGAAATCTACATTAATCATTGCTTTAATTGCAAAGATGGAATTATTGATTCCAGAGAAAGTAAAAGATGTCCCAATGGATTGTGCATTTGCCCAGAATGTTTAACCTGCTGCTCTAATGATTTTTTTGACAGAATGGCTAATAAATACCTATCCTCTAACAGACTTGTTCCTCAATGGATTAATAATAGATTAGGAAAAGGACATAAAGACCTACACACATTATTTTGTCCCAAATGTGGAACAGAGTTTGACGATACGCATACAGAGTGCCCTTCATGCCATTATAAGTGGAAAATTGCTAACTACAAAAGAAGAATATAATATAAGCGGACAACCATACTACTATTTTATCCCCCCTCATGGCTCTTAAATAAAAAGAATGCTTTAGAAATACAGTCTGATAGCTGACAGGAATAAGCATTCTTTTTAATCCAAGAACAGGCACGATGTACTATTGCCACAGCCTACCAATAATTTACTAATGCTCCTCATTTCCTTTGAAAGAATCTTTAGGGAAAGACATAGGACAGCCTAAGATACAGGTGAAGAAATTCATTTGTGTTTTAGGTCTGTTCCTATTAAATCCATTCAATCAATAACCATTTAATTCAATTTCATTATGAGAGATTTAGTAATTATGCCAGCTATGGCACAGCGTAGAGAATCATTAAACATGGGTGAGTTTGCAGAAGAAGCAATCATTGTAGAAGAAGTTGCAGCACCCAAGAGAGTAAACCATTTCATTGAAGCCAACACGCAGGAAGTAACCTTGCAGCACCTACAACAAGACTGCATCATTCCAAGTTTTGCATCAATGGAAGAAACCATCAGCCACCAATCCTTTATAGGTGCAGTAGTGGATGCAGCTAAGGATTACTTTCATGGAGAACAGTTTGATATGCCAGAGATTAGAATTTCACACCCTATCAATGGTAGAATACCAAGTGCATTAGGTAAGAAGGCTTCTGAACTGACTGATGAAGAGAAAACTTTGTTCTATCAGAGAATGTGTTTCTGCTTTGAAATTCCATCCATTGTACATGATGAATACGGTAATCGTTTAGCATTATCCATTGGTGGAGTGAGAGCATATAACGAGATTAACTTGTACAGTAAGAAGTCTGTTGAGAGATTTAAAATCTTCATAGGTTTTAGGAATCGTGTGTGCTCGAATTTAATGCTCACTACTGACGGTTTACAGGATAAGGTAGAAGTTCTAAGCGTACAGGAACTATATGCAGCAGCATTGAATCTGTTCCATGCTTACAACCCATCCAAAGACCTGCATCTGTTAAGGACACTTGGGCAGATGTCAATCTCTACAAGCGAGTTCTGCCAGATAATAGGCAGGATGAGATTATATCAAGCTCTTACACCCAACCAACAGAAACGCTTACCTCGTCTATTGTTGGGAGACAGTCAAATTAATGCGGCTTGCAGAGCATTCGTTTCTGATGTGAATTTCAAGAGTACAGGGGACAGCATTACAGGCTGGCAGCTCTTAAACCTGCTCAATGGTTCTGTAAAGTCAAGTTACATAGATAACTTCTTGGAGAGGAATCTTAACTGCACAGAGTTCGTACAAGGCATCCAACGTGCCAAATTAGGAGATAGTGAATACGCTTGGTTCTTGGGCTGAGTGGATTGTTGATTGACAGAGGAAAGGGCAGCTATTCAGTTAGTTGTCCTTTCTTTATTTTATGAACTATTTAAAACTACATAAATTATGGAATTACAAAATTCTCGTGAATACAAAGCTGCACAAGAATTAGAACGTGCGCTTAATGATATGAGTTGGAATCCAAAAAGATTTGCTGAAGGTGTAAGTCACTATCACCGCACCCTACAACAAGAGTTGATGAGAACCATTGTTGCAATCATTAAAATGGTAGGCGATGATAATTATGGCACAGACCTCAGAAATCAAGCATCACATGAATTATGCAAAAATATTATTGACAGTGGTGCATTGGATGATACATATCTGCCTTTTATCTAAGAGGACAGACGGTAATATTCAAAAGGACAGCTATTTTGTTAGGTGTCCTTTTCTATTTATACACTTTACAAATTCTATGACATTATGGATAAATCTAAAATTGAAAATGCTATCAATCATATCACTTCTTTACAAGAGAAATTATGCTACTGTGAGAACAATCTGCAATACATCAAACACTTGCAAGCACTTAAATATTGGCTGCACAAGTTTGATTCATTTTTGGATAGGAACAGTAGGCAGCATGGAGAGTATGCAGCAGTTTATGAGAGCTATTTTCATACTTGCTGTGGATTCTCATTCTACGATAGAGTATGCAATTCAATTCTTGTTTATGAATATGGCGATAAACCATTTTAATACTTGATATTATGGATATAGATTATACTGTTGGAGAAGTGGAACTGTCCTACAAACCAAAATTCAAGAATATATATAAGGTAGGCAGTTCTGAGGACGCATATAAATATTTACTTCCTACATATAAGGAGGGAACTATCTGTTACAAAGAATACTTCAAAGTTCTGTTTCTAAACCAATCCAGCCAAGTTTTAGGCTACACTCTCATATCAGAGGGTGGAATTACTGAAACTTGTGCTGATGTCAGAGTTATCCTACAAGCTGCATTGCTCACCAATTCAGTAGCTATCATTCTTGCACATAATCACCCAAGCGGTAATCTGAAACCAAGCAGGCAGGATATGGAGATTACTAAGCAGGTCAAAGAAGCTGCAAGACTAATGAGAATTACAGTTTTAGACCACCTCATATTAACAGATACAGGATATTACAGTTTTGCTGACGAGGGAGAATTATAATAAGGTAGAAGGCACTCAATTTTTAAGTTGGGTGTCCTTATCATATTCACTTCTGCTATTAGTGAATGTTCCTTTAGTAATCAGTGAGTTAGTAAATCCAACTCAGAATTAATATTCACTTCTATTCGTTTTATTATAAAACAGAACATTATGTCACTTAAATATTCAAGCACAACGGCAGACTATCTTATATGGTCTGATGCTATGAACCTCATTAGAAAGTTAGCCAAAGACGAGAATTATAAAATCTCACTTCTTATAGCTTTGGGATGCTTCACAGGATTAAGAATATCTGATATTCTATCTCTAAGGTGGAAGCAGATATTAGGTACTGACGAGTTTACAGTAATTGAGCAAAAGACAGGCAAGGTAAGGACTATCAGACTAAACCCACAATTACAACATCATATTAAAGAGTGCTACGAGCATATAAATCCAGTTGGAATCAATGCGCCAATCCTTATCAGTCAGAAAGGCACTATCTTCACAATTCAGAGAATCAATATCATTCTTAAAGAGGTGAAGAAGAAGTACAGGCTAAAGATTAAGAACTTTAGCTGCCATTCTCTTAGAAAGACTTTTGGTAGACAGGTCTATAATATGAACAGCGATAATGCTGAACTTGCTTTAGTAAAGCTGATGGAACTGTTCAACCATAGTTCTGTTGCCATTACTAAAAGATACTTGGGGTTAAGGCAGGAAGAAATCTTACAGACTTATGACTGTTTGAGCTTCTAATAATTGGGACAGGATTATTAAGATACATCTTTATAGTGGTCTGAATGGTTCTGTCCCAAATCTATAAAATATTGAGCTTAGATACATTTAAAGTCCAATCTTGGCAGTTTGGCATTTCAGTCTTATAGAAGTAAGTCAATTCCATAAGTTTACAGAGTTTATAACTATCTCAACTCTTATTAAATATCCCATTCAGACTATGTTTGAGAGCATAGAATTTACTATTAATCCACACTTCATACCTATTAATTTAGAACCTTTCATTATCTTTGCACCAATTCCAATGAACTAATGAGATAGGGAGTTGGAAGGACATATTTAACGAAAGGTGTTATTGAAATTATCTTCTGTTTCTTAGATTCTCGCAAAATTTAAAAACGGTACGAAGATGATAGCAATAGCACCCACACATTTGATATATATTCATCGCTTAGGTGAACTATATACCTTTTGGTGTGGGGCTATTGTTTTATCCGTACCAAAAGGCAATGCGAGAAGCCCAAGAAACAGGATAAGACAAATATAGCTTCCACACCTTTTTTATTTATAATTCATCATAGGAAGCAGGTGAGCGTAAATATCCTAATTATGACTAAAATGCAATATAATGGGGAAGACCCTAAATTATCAGAGTTTTTTGTTATCCTTATAGTTCTGGTAGTAATTGGAATAGCTGCATGGCTATTCTCCTAACAATTAAAAGACATACTATGAATATGTTTACCAGATTATTCTGTTCCAAGAATCATTCAACAGATGATGAAGCATACAATGTTGTTGAGAGCATAGCTAAAGCAAAACAGCTATATAAAGAGCTTATCAAACAAGCTCACCCAGATAAGCATCCCAACAATAAAGATGTAGCAGAGGAGCTAACAGCTATGATTAACAACAACAGATTCAATTACAGAGAACTCTTAAAGATTAAGGATATAGTAAATGATAAATTAGCTTAATATGAACATTGTCGATTTCTTTAAAAACTTACTCAATTCTTTAGTAGGTACTTCATTGGAACGGATGAAGTTAATAAATACCATGAATCAGAATTTTAAAGATAGCTATTGTTGTGGTGAATTAGATAGATTCTGCAAGGTATCTGTAACAATTGGAGATGTAAACTATGCACATGAAATGAGTGCATTCTTTTTAAGAAGTGGATTTAGAATATCAATAGAGAATGATAATAATTTAAAAGATTCTGAAATTAGAGAAATTTCTCAATATATATTGTCAAACAAGCCTTTTATTAGGCAGCTAATGACTTTGGGATTTGACACTCTTTTGGTAGGTGGGAAGCACTCTAAAAAAGAGACTCAATATAGTTTAAAGAGTTATACACAATTGGGAGGTTTTTCATTAGAATAATTTATCATGTGGGACATTATAGACATATACTCAATACATATCAGTAGATTGTTCAACAGTTTGCACAATAAAGAACTTATTCAAGGATTAATTGCACAGACATTTACTATTGGTAGAAAAGAAATTAGTAAATGGTACTCTTCTAATAAAGCAATGGAGGAAACAAGAACCATAAAGCTTGAGCACAAGCTTCTTCTTTCTAATGGGAGAATGATAAAGTGCGATACTATATCTTACTATGGGAACAACTTATCTAAACTATTAGTCAGAGAGTTCGATTCTACATATACCCACATTAAAGAATACAGAAATCAAGTAGAGTTTAGCGGTTCTGCAACGAAGAATGTCGCTCCTTATATTGAACCAGAAGAAAATAAAGGGCAATTAGCTGGAAGAACGATAATTTCTAATTGGGAGGACGATAAGGGCATAAAGAAACAGACTATCATTAAATATAATGATTTAGAGCATATAGTCTTATGCGATGCTTGGTGGAACGGAAAGAGAATAAAGAAAGAGTTTGAATACCAATATGACAGTCATAACAATTGGATAGAATGTAAAGAATACCATGATGGTAACTATGTGAATTTACATTTGTGTCAATAGTAAGTACAAGTAAACCGCAAATAGATTAATTCAAATGATACGGATAAGCATATTATTAAGTTGCATGATTACAATGATAGCTTGTAACTCTACAAAGCAAAAGGACACTCAAACTTCTACCACCATAGACAGTACTTTACAAGTCAAAGCTACTTCTATCTTAGAAAATAAACTAACTGAACTTAATGCCTTATCTGGGCAAGTTATCATTATGAAAGTTCAGACAGGACATATAAAGGCTATGGTTGGACTTGAAAGGAAAGATGGTGCTAACTACCTACCTTGTGAGAACTTCTCCCAAGCACACGAATCAGCACTGATGCACCCTATATCCATATTGGCAGCATTGGAAACAAGAAAGGTGAAACTATCTGATATGGTAGATGTAGGCAATGGAATCTATTCTATACAAGACAGAGAACTGAAAGACCATAATTGGCATAGAGGTGGATATGGTGAAATCTCTATCAAGCAAGGTTTAGCTTCAAGTTCAAACATTGCTGTTTATAAAACAATGGAGAAAGCATTTAGAGATGATGCACAAGCATACTTCAATCTGATAGATAGAATGAATTATGGTAAACCAGACTGCATCGCAGGAATAGCTAATCTGAAACCTGCATACTTTGTTACTCCTAAAGATAGCGGTTGGAGTGATACAGCTTTTGCATGGTTCTGCATCGGATATAATCAGACTATTACCCCCATACAAACACTAACCTTTTATAATGCTATTGCTAATAGTGGAAAGATGGTACAACCTCAACTTTACAAAGACAGTACAACAGTTATCAATCCACAGATAGCAAGTCAAGCCAACATTGACAGTCTGAAACAGGCATTGGAATATGTGGTAACTGATGGATTGGGACAACCTGCCAAGTCAAATAAGATACAAGTTGCAGGTGAGACAGGGACAATACAGTTTGAAGATGGAAGTTATATTGTAGAGTTCTGCGGTTACTTTCCTGCCAATGCTCCCCAATATTCTATCATTGTTTCCATCCATAAAGAGAGACTTCCTGTAAGTGGTGGATTGATAGCAGGTGATGTGTTTAGGCAGATTACAGAATATATTATTACTTACAATAAATATTTTAATTCAAAATGAGAACATTTAGATTAATTGGAATGACCTTATTAATGGTCATCTTGGCTGTAAACTTTACAGCATGTAGTGATGAAGAAGAAGAACAGACTATCATTGAACAAGCTAACCTTATAGGTAAATGGCAGTCCACTTGGGAGAAGATTCACAAAGTGGAGAATGGTAAAGAAGTAGTAACTTCTGATGAAGCATATACCAATGCCCTATTAGAGTTCAAAGCTGATGGTACTTGCATAGAGAGCCGCGTTGAAGGTGGATATACAGAAACAAGCCGCTGGTCTTTGAAAGACAATAAACTAACCCTCTCTTACAGTGATGGCTATTCTGATGTCCTTACTATCAATGAACTTACAGCTACTAAGTTGGTACTTGCCTTTGAGGATTGGGACAATCTGGACGATGGTAGCGAGGAATTGGACGACATTACAACAACCACTTACAAGAAGATTGACTAATTCCCAAACTAATTTAAAACAGAGCAGCATTTGAGGGAACTCTTATGCTGCTTCTCTTTTATAGAATGTTCCACAACACCCCATTCGCAAGAATATAACAACCAAAGCATTGCTATTAAAAGAGGAATGATTACCTTTGTCTTAAACTCATAATCAAACAAATTATGGAATACATCAACGAATTTCACAAAGAATGGATAGAACGCACTCGTCAATCAATAGCCTCTTGGAGCAAGCGACCTGCATCGCCAGAAGAAGTAAGGAAGCAGCAGGAGAAACTGAATCAACAGAGGGCTATAAGAGAAGACAAACAGAAGAACTGATAAAGTTTGCCAATGACAATGGTCTATGGATTGACTTATCACACCTCAATATTACTTATATGGATAGAGGTGGTGAGAATGAAGTGTTCCATGATGGTAATGTGTCTGTTGTAAAATTAAATAACTTTGAGTACGCAGGGGATGATTTAGAGAACTTCTTCATCCGCATTGCTGCACATAACAAGTTCTTTGGCAATGTGCCTTATCAAATGATAGGCTTCGCTTATAACAGTCAGCAAGAATTTTGCGCAGTTCTCGTACAACCTTATATATTAGCTGAACGAGAAGCTACGGAAGACGAGATAGCTGCCTATATGCAAGCATTAGGCTTTGAAATGGACTATTACGACGAATATCATAATTCGGATTATGAAGTGTTTGATGCAGTTCCCAATAATGTGCTTTATGGCATAGACGGAGATTTATACTTCATTGACACGCAAATAAGATTAAGAAATAGAGATAATTAATTGAATAACTAACTTATCTTGCTTTGCACGATAGATGTAAACCAATATGTAAACCGAAGCAGAAGATAACTGAAAGAGGATTCTCATTAAGAGCAGCTAAACGGCAGTAGCTCAGTTGGTAGCTGACGAAGGCGAAGCCTTTGGCAGCCGCAGAAGAGCATTAGCCTTCCAAGCTGAGGGTCGCGGGTTTGAGCCCCGTCTTCCGCTCTTCTGAAAATCAGATAGTTATCGCAAGATTTCTATCTGATTTTTGTTTTTAGAGAATGCTGAATTTAGTGTGGTTTAACCGAGTGAGTTAAACCAGGAAGTCAACCGAATGACGCAAAGCACAAATTCATGGTTATTTAAATAAGATATTTCTGAGAATATCATCTAACCACGGCTCTTTCATCTTTTCCACAAAAACATCATTCTTTAGTTGAAAAGCCTTTTTGTAAACACTCTGCATTTTCAAATTATAGCGCACCGTATCATAGCGGACTACTGACTGGTAAAATCCGGTATCAACAGCGACAATTTCATTTTCTATTCTCAATGTATCCTCAACTGTATCGGAAACTCTTCCAGTCTCCATCTGTGCGAATGAAATGCAGCTACCTCCGATTAGAGCCAATAATGTTACCAATATTTTATTCATACGCTACTGTTTTCTACAAAGATACAATATTCAAAGAACAAACATCTCTTTTACAAAAAAAATTCCATTATACCATAAACGCTTATAAGGCAACGCACACATTTGTATATCAAAGTTCAGTTTTAGTTAATAAAATTATGTAAGTTTGTAAACGAATAAAAAGCTCCCCTCCAATGAACAACATCATTCATAAAATCAGGCAGATTTATCCGGTTTCCGAAGAAGCTCTTCAGGCATTGCTGATGAATATGCAGGTAAGACACTACCCTAAAGGAACTTATATAGTACAAGCAGGAGTGACAGACCGTTTGGTTTATTTCATTGAGGAAGGGGTCACCCGTTCCGTATTTCATCACGACGGACAAGATACCACCACTTGGTTCAGCCAGGAAGGTGATGTAACCTTCGGAATGGATTCACTGTACTATCAGCAGCCGTCAGTAGAAAGCATTGAAACTCTTTCGGACTGCAAAATCTACGTCATCCACATAGACAAGTTAAATGCTCTCTACGAAACATATATTGATATAGCCAACTGGGGCAGAATACTGCATCAGAACGTAAACAAAGAGCTCAGTCATATGTTTGTGGAAAGGCTCCAACTGCCTCCCAAAGAGCGGTATGAACAATTTAACCGCCGTTACCCCAGACTGATAAATCGGGTGAAGCTAAAATATGTGGCAGCCTTCCTGGGTATTTCCATCTATACTCTCAGCCGGGTACGCGCAAAAAAATAGAAGATTGCCGTTCTTTTTTGCTTTTAAGCAAAAGAACTTCGCTTCGCATGGCGTATCTTTGAGATCCGAAAACATTAACCAAACAACAGAAAAAAAACAGATGTCGCACATTTCATCTTCTGCCTTTTCAGACACCAAAGCACATTATGACCTTCTCGACGGGCTCCGTGGCGTAGCAGCCTTGATGGTTATATGGTATCATATATTCGAAGGCTATGCTTTTGCCGGTGGTAGCATTATCGAAACCTTCAACCACGGCTATTTAGCTGTAGATTTCTTCTTTATACTATCGGGATTCGTTATCGGGTATGCTTATGACGACCGTTGGGGCAGGAACCTCACAATGAAAAACTTCTTTAAACGGCGCCTGATACGTCTCCATCCGATGGTCATTATGGGAGCTGTCCTGGGTGCCATTACTTTCTGTCTTCAAGGATGCGTACAATGGGACGGAACACATATTGCCCTCTCCATGATTATGCTGTCCCTTCTTTGCACTATATTTTTTATTCCCGCAATGCCAGGTGCAGGTTATGAAGTCCGTGGTAATGGCGAAATGTTTCCTTTGAATGGTCCATGTTGGTCCTTGTTTTTTGAATATTTAGGCAACATCCTTTATGCCTTGTTTATCCACCGCTTATCAAACAAAGCCCTTGCCGTACTGACAATATTGCTGGGAGTGGCATTGGCATCATTCGCCATTTTCGACATCTCCGGATACGGAAATATGGGGGTAGGCTGGACACTGGACGGAATAAACTTTGGCGGCGGATTGCTGAGGATGCTTTTTCCTTTCTCCATGGGCATGCTTTTGTCGCGCAACTTCAAGCCTATCAAGGTGAAAGGTGCTTTCTGGATATGTGCCATTGCATTGGTTACCTTGTTTTCAGTGCCCTACTTGGAAGGTGCAACACCGGTCTGTACAAATGGCATTTATGAAGCGTTCTGTGTAATCATCGCTTTTCCGGTTCTCGTCTGGTTAGGAGCTTCCGGTACCACAACGGATAAAAAATCGACCCAGATATGCAAGTTCCTGGGAGATATATCCTATCCAGTCTATGTGATACATTATCCATTTATGTACTTGTTCTATGCATGGCTCATCAAGAACCAGCTCTTCACGTTGGAGCAGACTTGGCAGGTTGCCTTGTGTGTTTACGCATGGAACATATTATTGGCTTATCTATGCTTAAAATTCTATGATGAACCGGTACGGAAATATCTGGCCAGACGCTTCTTGAGCAAAAAACAATAAACAGTCCGTCACGGAGATTATGCTGATTCGCACAGATACAAATTCCCGATATAAATTCAATCTGCGCAAATCAGTATGATCTTTGTGGCGAACTGTTATTCCAGATAAAGCGGTTCCACTACTTCCATCACATTCTCATGGAACCACTCATCCAATTTTGCCTCTACCTTATCCTTTATCTGTGGAGTGATGTATTTCTTCATTTTCTTATAAGCATAGATTGCAGCAAATCCCTTCCCTACCATAAAGACTTGTCCCAAGAGGTCTTCTATACCGGCAGGAAACACAATGGCCACCAAAGCAATCATGATATTTGTCCTTTCACTCTCTGGAGTAGAATCAGCAGTCAGGACATAATAAGCTGTCAGTACGGGACGACCAGCTGCCCGACTACCTTTCTTTATATACTCCTCTACTTTAAGACGAATCTCGTCCATAGAAAAATTCATTTTCATATTCATAATCTCCTCTTTTTATTTATTAGACGCAGAAAGATGAAGTTTGGTTGCAAAAATCTGCAAATAACATAAAAATAGTTCTGTGGAACAATCACAGCCCCACAGAACTCTCATAAAACCATCTAATCTATACATGTAAATCTTACAATACTACAAATTTCACAATTTGTATATAATCAAGAACCTTATCCAAACTATAATTGAATTTCCTTACCGGAAACGATACATTTCTGTACATCTATTACCCCATATTTCACATCTATAAACGGCTTTCCTTCCTTAAGTCCAACATTACCAAAACCCGTTTCCGTAGACAAGAATGAAGTGAAATCATCTCCAATCCGCGAATCTATATACAAAATTTTGTCTACTGCATCATAGCGTATTCCCGTAAGGCCTTCTAGCATAGCATAACTGGCCATTGCACGAGCATACCATGCTCCACACTCATATTCATTAAACGGATTACGAACACGACCATTATAACGATCACGGCAAGTTCTCACTATTTCAAGCCCTTTTTCCACTTCTCCTTCAAACATAAGATGAGCAGCCACTTGATATTCAATTCCAGTCCACACTTCGTTACTGTATACAAAAGGCAATTTTAGCTTACCACCTTTCGGCCAGGTACAAAGTAATAATTCCCCATCCTCTCCCAATGCAAAGGTGGAACGTTGAGGGTTGACATGGTTACTTAAGCTCTTTTTAAAGTTATACTTATGGACAGAAATCAAATGACTTTTTACTTTCAGACGATCGACCACCTCCGGCATTCCACATACCAATGTCATCCAAGAGCCCAATATTCCGTCAGACAAACAACCTTTACCATACTGATATTTCGGACCTTCTTCTTGTAGGATTTTTAAAGCTTCTGGCGTATAATGGGTCACAAACGATTGGGCATCAACTGGGTCTGGAGCGTCCAATCCAGTCCATTGAATGTTCTGAATAAAATACTCTCCATCAAAAAGTTTGCTCTCCAAATATGCTTTACTTTTATTCATCAATTCTTCATAACGGGAAATATCATCGCCTACCGTTTTACCCATCAAGCAAATAGCTTGTAATGCTCCTACATAAAAACTGGTAATCATCCCATTCGCGCCCCAAAACTCTATATCATACGTATTATGGTGAGGTTCTTCAACAGCTCCAACCTCTCTCGGATCCCAAGTACGGATACAATAATCCATACTTTTCTTCACAGCTGGATACATCATCTTCAGCCAATTTATATCACCCATAATTCTCCATTCACGATATACCTTCATTATACCTCCTAATTGCCCATCTGCCGCCGAATGAAAATCATGGACAGTAGGACTGATAGGCAGATTCGTACGGAACACTTGATGTCCCCTTTTATCCTGGCTCACAAAAAATTCTGTTTCACGTAATGTACGTTCTAATTTTGGGAAAAGATGAGATACAGCTTGCGCATAATTCCAAACATGCGTGCATGAACCATGACAAGAGCCCCAATTATCATGACTTCCCTCCCAATTCCACATACGCCCATCGTATTGGCGAAGTACTGTAGTAGATTTCAATATACTCAAATTAGCAGCAACAGCCTCCTTAACTTCAGGTGGAAGAGTAGAATCATAGAAAGCATCAGTGAACAACTGAGTATTCTTTTTCAATGCATCATAATTATCCAACCAGTAGTTTGCAACATCTTGTATACTGCCAAACCTACTGCTATACCAAGGGCGGTAATTCCCTTCAAAATTATTCTCATAAGTATAACAGTTACTCAATTCATCTGGACAAACTGGTGCATCAGGGATATCAGTATCTGTACGTGGGATTCCACCTATTCGTTCTTGTGAATAAGGGACATACCAAGCCATGTACAACCTTATATTACGAGTCTCACCAGGTGCTAAAGTAAACGGCACATATAACGAAGCTCCCACTGCTCCTTCCAAGCCTGCTGGATTCTCTTCCATTCTGCCCTCTTCCAAGTTATCCCAACAAATGCTCAATGGGTCGAACCAACCTCCACGAAACCAGTTATGATTAACTACTGTCTGGGGATTGTCAGTATAAATCATAAAATCACCTTGACAGAAAGGTTCATTCTCTGTGCCTGTCTGTCTTAGAATGAATCCATTCTTTGCTGCATCTATATACGCTTTACCCCTACCCGGAGTTTGCATAAAATTCATACTATTATATGAAAAGACGGCTTGTACTTCCTCATTACTGGTATTATGAAACTCATATTCAAACCCAGCAACCGGTAGACTTGAATTATCTTCATCCGTTGGTATAAATGGATTCCAGGCAACCAGTTTCACATCTATAGGGACATTCTGATCTGCCAACTCTACCTCCGCAAAAGGGAAACGTGACTGGAAACTATACTCCTTAAACCGGGGCATTCCCCATGAGCCGCCGTCTCCACGGCTGGAATTAGGAGCACCAAATTTTTTCCATTCTGGAACCGGCCCTTCCAGAATTCGTGTACCATGCTCATAACCTTTCACATGAATTGCAGCAAACATCGTTGGTTCATTGAAAACATTCGGTCTATGACGTATAGACATATTACTCAATGCTCCTGTTCCTTCAATACAGAACATGCCCGTGCCTATACCTCCTATAGGGAAAGCTATTTTACGCGTATATTCACCTATATACTTCTCATTATAGCCACGTTCAACCGCACTCTCATGATGCCAGCACCCTTGAAAAATCAGTGCACAAACTACCAGACATACTAATAAATATTTCGTCATAAATACTGTATTTATTATCAATTTTTTATTTTGTATCAGGAGCTACAACTGTATAGACAGCACTACTTCTACCGGAAGGAAGGCGGAGATAACATTTTATATTTACTCCACTGAAAGATAAAGGTAACTGCAATGTATCCGTATAGAGTTTTCCATATAAACGAGGATCGGTACCATCTGTGGTATAATATATATCAGCACCCTCTACTGACGGCTTCAAATCCACTATCGCGTTACCGCCTCTAACAATAGCTTTATCCCAACCAATCGGTTCGGGAATACGGAAAGTAACCCCTTGTCTATCCAGTTCAGCCAAACATCCCGCTAATCTTTCACGGAAATCTGCATAATTCTTCTTTTCCGCAGGTGACCAACCTATTTCTGAAAGGGCCATAGCCCGAGGATATGCCATATAGTTCACTTTATCAGGATGATGTATAAATTCTCCCCAAACATTGGCTTGTACCCCCATTATATAACCACATTGCTCTTTTGTAAGCTTAGGCGTATAAGGTTCATAGCTGTAGATATGTTCCAACGTAACCAGTCCTCCTATATTTAAAGGCTCATTAGTACAATCCTCACTCTGATAATAATCAATATACATATAGTTATTGGGAGCCATCACCACTTTATGCCCCATTTCCGCTGCAGCAATTCCACCGTTTTCTCCTCTCCAGCTCATTACAGCAGCATTCGGTGCCAGACCACCTTCTAAGATTTCATCCCAACCAATGATTTTTCGCCCCTTCCCCGTTACAAATTCATCCAAATGATGGATGAAGTAGCTTTGTAATTCATGTTCATCTTTCAATTTATTTTCCTTAATGCGTCGTTGACACTTCGGACATTCTTTCCAACGTCTTTTAGGTGCCTCATCACCGCCTATATGAATATACTCACCGGGAAACAAATCTATCACCTCGGATAAAACATCTTCTACAAACCGATAGGTTTCATCATTACCGAGACAAAGAACTTCCTCCTTAATACCCCAAGTTTCCGGTATCCGAAATGGTCCGCCCGTGCAAGACAGCTCCGGATATGTAGCTAAAACAGACATTGTATGTCCTGGTAAATCGATCTCCGGAACAATAGTGATGTACCTATCTGCCGCATATTGGATAATCTCCTTAATCTGCTCCTGAGTATAGAATCCTCCATGTGGAATACGATCTTGTTCTGTCGGATTATGCCCCCACTGAGTACTATTACGCCATGCCCCAATTTTGGTCAATTCTGGATACTTTTTTATTTCAATACGCCACCCGGCATCTTCTGTCAAATGCCAATGGAATCTATTTATTTTATAACGAGCCATTAAATCTATATACTCTTTTACATATTCCACTGAGTAAAAATAACGTGCAACATCCAACATCAAACCACGATAACCAAAACGGGGTTCATCATTTATCATAATATACGGAAGCTGTATGCATCCATTTCCCTTATCAACAAGTAACTGCTGCAATGTCTGAATTCCATAAAATATTCCAGCTTCACTTCCCTTGATTGTTACTCCCTTATCATCCACAACTAATGAATATGCCTCTAAAGGCATTTTCTTGTCTATCTGCAAATGAATGGCATTCTTTCCTTTCGATCCTTTCTTCAAAGTCACCCCAAACCGTCCATCTAAATAATTATTAAAGAGACCGACTGTTTTGGTAAGCGCATCATTACTGTAATTTATACGTGTATCGGCAGATACATCCCAAGAACCTTCTCCCATCACCATTTCTTTTGGCATAGGAATTACTGACTGTGCATTACAAGGTAACGTACCGAGAATAATACATATTACCAATATGTATTTCCATCTGATTTCGTGTTTAATCATGACTGTAATTCAATTTTATATCTATATCCTTTTGTTTATTCACCTTGATATTTACTGTCTCGAATCCTTTGGCAGAAATCGTTAGCACATCGTTTTCTACAGTCAGAATGGAATATCTTCCGCCTTCCTTACTTATAACCGTTCTACCAGAATAATTAGATTTGATTTCAATTCCACTTATAGGGGTTGCTTGTACATCTCTGACACAACCAGCAACCTTTATCTTTCTTCCTGGATTCTTCACAATTTCATCCATGCAGAAGTCGTTATGACCAAGACTATTACTAGTCACCGGCTGTCTGCCAACAAAGATTGTCCTTCGTAATCTGATATCATCTGAGGCTGTTCCTATCTGTATTTCATACTCCCCTTCTTCTACTACTTTTTTCATGCTCAAATCATATAAGGCCAATTCTTGTATTGGTAGCTTCAAAACAACTGTCTGCATTTCGCCTGGTTGTAAGAATGGTTTTGAGAATGCCTTCAGTTGCTTGACTGGAGTCACAACCGAACTGACCACATCTCGAACATAAAGCTGTACTACCTCCTTTCCCGCTACACTACCCGTATTCTTCAAAGATACACTGACAATCAAGGTATCAGATGGATGTAATAACTCTGCAGAATAATGAGCATTCAAATACTCAAATGTAGTATAACTCAATCCATGCCCAAAAGACCATAACGGAGCTGGTGAAGAAAAAACATAATCACGTCCAGGTTCATTTGGTCTACCAGGACGACGATAGAATCCTTTGTCCGTTGGCAAATGATTATAAAAAACCGGTAAATGTCCTACGCTCTGCGGAAACGAGAATGGAAGTTTGGCTGAAGGATTAATATTTCCCAATAACATATCAGCTATTGCATCTCCAGCTTTCTCACCACCGTACCATTGTACAACTATGGCTGGAATATGTTCTTTTATCCAAGAAATAGAAAAAGGCTTACCTGTAACCAATACAACTATAACTGGTTTTCCTATTGCATAGATTTCTTCCACCAATTCTTCTTGTACACCTGTCAGATCCAGAGAAGAGAGGTCAAACCCCTCCCCACATGTAGCATCTGAATAGTCACGTGCCAGTGAAGCACTAGAAGAACCAACAAACACAACAGCCATGTCACTCGCTTTTACAGCAGCTACAGCTTCATCAAATCCGGATTTATTATCTGTAATAAGATCACATCCTGCCGCATAATTTATTTTTATCTTATTTCCAACCCGTTTCTTTAGGCCTTCAAGTGGAGTAACCCCATCTTTATTACTCCGGCTCCATGTATAATCCCCGAACTGTACTTGATTAGCATTCGGCCCAATCACTGCTAATGATTTTATTTTATTCAAATTTAAGGGTAAAAGAGTATTTTCATTCTTCAATAAAACAATCGATTCATCGGCCACTCTGCGCGATAGCTCCACCGCTTCTTTAGTACGCATGGCTACTTCCGGCATGTCAGCGCCCTGATATGGATTCTCGAACAATCCTAATTCAAATTTAACACGTAAGATACGTCCAACAGCCAAATCCACATATTTTTCATCAAACCTGCCTTGCTCTATCAATTGCTCCAAAGCCCAATAGCAATTACTGGAAGCTTCCAAGTCCACCCCCGCAGTCAAGGCTTGGATAGCCGCTTCACTATCATCCTTAGCTGTATGCTGAAAATCCTTCAACATAGCCACTGCCCCCCAATCGGAATATACATATCCTTTGAATCCCCATTCATTGCGTAAAATATTCGTCAGTAAATAAGAAGAAGCAGAATTAGGGATGCCATTCCAAGAATTATAGGAGGTCATCACCGCCTTCACTTCCGTATTCCGAACAGCCATCTCATACGGCTTGATATGGATATTACGTATATCCCGTTCTCCACTCTCAACTGAAGCCAAGTTCAGCCCTCCCAAAGGAGCTCCTCCCGGTCCAAAAGGTTTCAACATTGGAGATATTCCTCCGTCAATATAACCTTTCACTTGTGCAATCCCCATCTGTCCCACTAGCCAAGGATCTTCACCAAACGATTCCTCAACACGCCCCCATCGCAAATCCCGAACAACATCCAATCCTGGTGAAAGAGTCTGAATTACCCCTTGGGACCTTAATTCTGTAGCAATTGCTTTAGTCATCTGATAAGCCAAATCTAAATTAAAAGTACTACCAACGGCTACAGATTGAGGAAAAATGGTAGAACCATCATGTACCGAGCCATGTAAAGACTCAGTTACTGTAAAAACTGGGATTCCCAAGCGTGTCTCTTCAACCATATATTTCTGAATTGCATGAAATGCTTTCCGCACATTTTCACCAGTAAGATTGAATCCCTCAATACAGCCGTAACTAATATCACCAGCTGCATCTCTTAATTTTTGGTAATCCACCTCTTGACCATTGTATAATTGATAACCATGCAAATGACTTAATTGTGCTATTTTTTCTCGTAATGTCATTCTGCCCAATAAATCTGTAACCCGTCGTTCAACAGACATACTAGAATCCTTGTACACCGGAATGCATTGAGCCATGGAATCTACGGCAATAAGAACCGACAATATAAAAGGTAATAACCATTTTTTCAAAATCCTATCTTCAAGTAACATATTTCAGTAATTCAAAAAGTAAATATAAATATCAATCTTATGGTATAGCTTGATGGTCTGTATCACGCATTCTATACCAATCAACCAACTTTTCTTTCTCTGGTAATTTGAACGCCAGAGGTACAGCTTTGTCTTGATACCAGAAAGCCGCCGAAGAGAATTTAAAGGGCCGGGTCTGCTCCGGTTTACGGGGATTTATAAAATCAAAAATAAAACTTTCATTGAAACAGATTGCATCTTGCTCATGATAACGATACATACTCACCATCGAACGGAGCGGATCCTTTATAGGAACTCCATGCAACTCTCCACAGAATTCACCTTCCCTAAAATACCAGCCACCATTAAAATAATCTTCAAGTCCAGAACCAACTATAGTCGGTACACTTTTGTCTTCCGTATCGATATAAATAAACTCGGGTGCTTCCAAATATCCCAAGTAGTTTGGAAGCCAACTCTGCATGGACAAGGAACAGCCAATAAAATGTCCATGTCCTTTAGTCTGCAATATGGTTAATGGTTCATAACCAGGATTGGTACCAGCATTATATAAACAATGGAATCGTCCCATACCCTCAGGTAAACTCTCCAATTGATCATAATTGGCATTTAAGAAAACGCTTGTAGTCAAACGGTGATGAAGATTTTCCACTTCTATCCTTACCTTTTTAAATGGCATCGGAAAATAACAATAGAAACCTCCACTGGACATACCTATATATTTGGACATATAATGCTTATATTCACAATGCCCTATACCAAAGAAGTCACCAATCGGACATTCTACAGAAGGATAGTCCTCACCATCCCAATAAATACGCAAAATCAGCATTTTCAAAATAGTAGGATCAGGCCACCGCTCCTTACTTAAATCCCAATTTTCCCAAAACCAACCATTAATAGTAAACCACATACGGGTAATTACACCAGGAGAAGTGTGATCTACCAGTACGGATTTCTCACCCGGTCCAACCAAATGGGCTTTAATCTTAGTATTCAAGTCAAAAGTCGTAAACTGACGAGATACAGCGTTACGCATAGTATGGATAGATGTAAAAGCAGAGGTTTGAATGTCTCTCCGTTCTTTCTTGATGGGATTCAATGCATGCCCTACACCAGGTAATGCTGCCAATCCTACGGCACCTGCCATAGTAGCCAATGCTTTACGACGAGACATCTTTTGAGGGCTGGAATCCATATTGCCCGGAATTTGTTTTCTCTTCATCATATTATGTATTAACAATTATCCTTGCGGTTCAATCTCTAAAATAGAGCCTTGTATATGTCTAGTACCTTTGGCTCTGTCAAAGTTTATATAGTATACCACCAATACCCTCTTCTCATCCAGCTGTACAGCCCATGTATATCCGACATCTCCATTATCCGCATCATCTCTTATGATAATCTCAGGAGCCGTGGCAAAATCTGTACATTCTGCATTAAGAATTCTGGCTCTAACTCCACAAGGTTCATGACGATAACCATATGTCAACAAAACTCTATTGTCTGGCAGCCTCATTGCCTGGAGAGGATGTCCTTTGAACCCCATACTTTTCCATTCACCAAATGTTTTCCCACCATCTATGGACCGTGCAATACAAGCTTGGTCACCAAACGCTTCCGAACGCATAAAAGCAATCAAATCCCCATTAGGCGTTTCATACATGGAAGTCTCATTAAACGAGACCTTTTTATCTTTAGCAATTTTCGTACCGTATTCCCATGTTTTTCCTTTATCTTTGGATATAAGCAAATAGACCGACGTATTTCTTAAAGCTTCTGTATCAGAAGCTACTACTGCCCAAAAAATACGTCCATCTTTTCCTTCATACAAAGCGCCACGATTATAAGCCGGCAATTTACCTCCCAATCCACTATAATTTATTTCAGACGGAACGCTACAAGGTATAATCAAATCATTCCAAGTTCTACCATCATCATAAGAACGGAGCAAATATCCTCCTGCAAAAACAGCGTCTGTATTCTGTACGAACAGTTTCTTAAGAACAGCTAAACCATCCGGACGAATAAATGTCCACAAATAACTAGCACATAGCAGTGTTCCATCTTTCAACTTCAACAAACATGGATCTTGTGAGCCTCCAAACGGATGGGCATAAAGCAGTTCCGGTTCCTTGGTCCAATGTTCGCCATCTTTGGATCTCACTACTACCAGATAACTATTCGGGTCCAAATGATTATTCTTCTTCTCCTTAAAGACTTTACGGTCTGGAGCTCTTCTGAACGATACCAGTATCTCTCCATTCGATAATCTTACAGCTGAAGGAAAAGCGGAGTAAAACATGGTATCCTTATATATTATTACATCCTTTATTTTCTTGACACCTGGTATCAAAACGTCATTCTGTTGAGCAAACAATGTTGTCGCAGAACACAAGTAAGCAAGCAGACAATAAAAGAGAAATATAGATTTCTTCATATATTTTATTATGTTCGTTTATCAATCTTTCCAATATGCTGTAAAGTTACAACATATTGGAAAGATTTCAATAATATACTTCATTTATCCCAACCAGGATTTTGAGTAACTATATCAAACAATATACAACAACTATTCCCCATGTTCACTAATACATAGATTAATATTTTTATCAAATATGATTTCATCTACAATAATATTATTTGTCATATCCTGGATTTTGGCCATTTTCCCAATTATCCGGCCCACCATTCTGTTCAAGAATTTTGGGATTTTGGTCCAATACTTGACGTGGAACTGGAAATACATAATTTTTCGATTCAAATTTCCTCTTCCCATCAGGAGCTTGTATTACTGTATATTTTAATCTTCCATTCACTTCCTCTATTCTCATAGCTTGCAACCCTTGACTATACACTTCTTCAGCTATTTTCCATCTTAAAAGATCAAATCTGCGTTTATCTTCAAATGCTAGTTCTACTCTACGTTCACGGCGTATAGCTTTCCTCATCTCATCTTTGCTTAATCCCTCCTTCAATTTAGGCAAATATGGCTCTTCAGGATTTCGTTCTCTTACAGCATTCACTGCATCATAAACAGAAACATCTGGGCCAACCGACTCATTACGAGCTTCTGCATAGTTCAAAAGCACTTCTGCATATCTAAATAAATAATAATTTTGGCTACTTGTTGCCCCATCCCAATTTGCTGCCCCTAAAGCAATATTTGGATTCATTCGCTTACGCAAATTATAACCTGTATTAGTGGCATCACTAGCATCTGATAGGTCCAACTCATTCAAACTATTCATTCCTAAACGAGTATAAATAGTAGTATTATACCAATAAGAACCATCATACACAATTGTTTCATAAAATCTCTTCTCTCTATTCAGATAGGGATTTTGTTCATCATAACCAGAATCAGGTTCATCAATTGTTTTGCCATTACTCATTGCATAATCTGCAACTAAATTATGCGTCGGATTGACAGCTCCCCAACTCGTATGTCCTCCATTTCCTGTATAGGGAGTTGACATATAACTAGACTCCCTTCCCCCTTTAGCTCCTGGATAATATTGGCGGTAGAAAATACCTTCCTCATTAATGTTTCCCTCAGGTAAAAATAATTTACCATAATCAGGATATAAATGATACACGGCTAAATCCATTATCTCTTGATTAGTCGCTGCCGCTTGTTCCCACCTTCTTAAGTCATTATCTGGATTATGCAAAGGACTTGCAAAATACAATTCAATCCAGCCTTTTAATGCTAATGCAGCTCCTTTTGAAACTCGTCCAGGCTCTTTTGTTATTGACAAGTCAACAGCGGCCAATCTCAGCTCATCAATTAAAAAATCTGCAGTCTCCTCTACAGTAGATCTAGATACAAAAATTTCATCTCCTTGAGTTATACGATCTAAAGGTTCAGTAATCAATGGTACCCCCCCATAATTCATCCACAATATGTGGTAGAAAAAAGCGCGTAGAAAGCGTGCTTCAGCTATTCTTTCTTTTTTATAATTATCTGACAAGTTAGATTTTGAAACCTCTTTAATGAATATATTACACTTTCTTATAAAAGAATAATTTGTATCCCAATAAATATTTAAAGTTATACCTCCATCAGGATAAGCATAAGGAGTATAAGACGATTCTCTCTCCAAACTTCTAGAAGGAGCCCATGAAAAACCATTCATAGAATTGTCACTAAAATTTTCAAATGGATCTTGATAGTTATTTCCATCTGGTAATTTGTCATAGATATCATTTAGAAATAAATCTGCAGAACTTTCATCAGCCCAGATATTTCCATCTGACAAACGATCCCTAGGAATTACATCAAGCAAACTATCATCACAAGCCGTTAAAGCAGTACAAATAGCAACTACAAAATAATACAACTTTTTCATAACTAATTTCATTTTAATGTATTAAAATTTAATATCCACACCAATAGAAATTACTTTTTGTTGAGGATAATAGATACCATTTTGATCACTAATTTCCGGATCAAAATTTTTAATTTTACTCCATGTGAAAATATTCTGACCAGACACATATATTCTTGCTGATTTGATCCCAACCATATCGGCTAAAGACTTGGGGATCGTATATCCTAACTCTCCCGTCTTTAATCTTAGATAATTCCCATTATGTAACCACCAAGATGAATACTGAGTATTATTTGTAGCAGGAATTGTTGTCACACGAGGATTTCTAGCATTTGGATTATTAGGAGTCCATACATCCAATGCAGTTTTTGGCACAGATGAATTATTTGTAAATGGCCATGCTCCAACATCTCCAATCCAGAAATCTCGTTTTGCAGCACCCTGAAACAACAAAAGCAAATCAAATCCTTTATATCTAATACTAGGAGAAAATCCATATACAATTTGTGGAATATTAGAAAGTCCAATAGGCACCATATCATCTTCAGTAATTGAACCGTCTTTATTAGTATCCTGATACTTTAAGTCACCGGGATGCACTGTTCCCCAAGGCTGTTTTACATTATACTCATCTGAATCAATAATACCATTCCCATTCAAATCATCCGAAAGTTGAAAGTACCCTAAAGCTTTATAACCGAATTTTTGTCCCAGTGGTCTACCTGTTTGCCTCCGATATGGATTATTATAAGTAGCTGGAGTCTCAAATATCTCAACAATCTTATTTTTAGCATAAGTAAAATTCACTTGAAGTCCTGCGGAAAAATCTTTTGTAAATTGATTAGATGCATTTAAACTAAATTCAATGCCTCTATTTTTCATTTTACCTTTATTTTCCTGGGCTATCCCAATACCATACTCAAATGGTACAGTAACTTGAGGCTTTACCAACATATTACTTCTATATTCAGAGAAATAATCTATCGAAAATGATATTTGATTATTAAGTAGTCCCAAATCAAAACCTATATCCATCTTTCTAGCCTTCTCCCAAGTTATATATTTATTAGGCTCTAATAACTCAGACAAACCTTGTGTTGGTTTACCATTCAAAACAGCAGAATTACTATACAGATTATAAGAGCTGAGATACTGGAACGGATCTGCCGCCAAAGCACCAGATTCTCCATACGAAGCTCTCAATTTCAAATTACTCAGCCAATTAAAACGCCCTTTCAAAAAGTTTTCTTCTGAAATACGCCACCCTATTGAGGCAGATGGGAAAAAGCCAAACCGATGATCTGGAGCAAAATAATAACTACCGTCATAACGAGCAGAAGTTTCAAATAAATATTTACCATCATATGCATAATTTACACGATATATGATAGAGCGCTGTTTCGTTTTAGAGGAATTACCACTATTTTTTATATCTGCGGGATCAGAACTTCCATTATTCAACTCTGGTATATTAACATTATAATTCAATCTAGAGGCCTCAAAGGAATCTCCTTGCGTATTTCTCATCTCAAAGACCACTAGCCCTCCCACTTCGTGTTTACCAAAAGTATTATTATATTGAATTTGTCCTTGCAAGGTGAGACTTTGATTTTCAGAATAATTCTGAGTATATGTAGGTTTTTCTGGTCCGTCACTACCTGCTTGTACATATTCAGGACTACCACTTGACATGTCAACAGTGTAATAAGGCATAGGAGTTTTCCAAATCTTTTTATGAATAGGCTTCAAATCGTATGCTATAACTCCTTTCAGTTTCAATCCTCTAACAAACGGCAAGTCTTGTTCTATAACCATTTGGTTATACATAACATAGTTACGATATTTATTAAATCCACTTTGATAAATTTGACCATATACAGTGCGGCCTTCAAATTCTCCAGCCAATCCACCTGGGTAAACCAATGGAGCAATCGGAGGAGTACGAAAAGCTTGAGAAAAAATATTCCCTGCACCGCCAGAAGCTACTCCAGGATAATTATACTGTTCAATCCGTCCAGTAACAGCCAATTCTATTTTAGTTGTTTTTGTAGCCTGAGCCTGTATTTTGGACATTAAACTATATTTATGCATATTAGTTGTTTCCCACATACCACCCTGATACAAATAATTTAAACTTATATAATAGTTAAATTTCTCACTCCCACCAGACAACTGAACATTATGACTTGTTATCGGTGAATTTGATTTAATCAATTCTTTTAATACATTGTGATTAGGATAATTTATCGGATCTTTCCCTGATTTATACATTTCCAAATCATAATCTGAAAAACGATGAGGTTGTCCCTGATTATCATTTGCCTGATTAAATAAACAGGCATATTCATAAGAATCGGCAAATTCAGTCAAAACTGTTGGATTTTGCCACCCTACATACCCATTATAAGAGAATTGAGGAGCACCAGAATTTCCTTGTTTCGTTGTTACTAAAATTACCCCATTCGCTCCTGCCATACCATAAGGAGCTACCGCTGCCGCATCCTTTAAAACAGTAATAGAAGAAATACTATTAGGATCAAGACGAGATAATTCACGCTGAATTCCATCAACTATAACCAAAGGGGCACTATTTCCTGTCGTACTTACACCACGAATCATTATATCAGATAAATCTGAACCAGGTTCTCCACTTTTTTGTGTAAATATCACACCCGCCATTCTACCGCCTAAAGTATTAGAAACATCTGCTACTGGTTGTTGGCTTATAATCTTACCATCCACAGAAGAAACAGCTGCTGTAAGTGATGTTTTCTTTTGAGTTCCATAGCCAACTACCACTACTTCCGATAATAATTCACTATCTTCTTTTAGAATAATCTTCATAGTTTTCTCAGCTTTAACTTCATATGTCTGATAACCAACATAAGAAACTTTTAAGACAGTTCCAGTCTTTACATTCAATGTAAACTTACCATCAAGATCAGTTATATCACCATTGGCTGTTCCTTTTTCTACAACACTAGCACCTACTATAGGTTCACCATTAACATCTAATACTACTCCTGTCACAATCTGAATCTGATATTGCTCTTTCTTCTCATCTATTACAAATTCACTAGCCAACGAGTAATTTTGTAAAATACTTATCAGAGCAAAAGTGACAACAGCACAAATTCTACAAGAAAATGTCATTTTCATAATACTACATTTTAAAATTAATTAAAGAATTTATATCACTTTACTTTTAATTTTTTCTCCATTTCTGTTCAATCTCCTCCAATGATAACCCTTTTGTCTCCGGCAAGAATAAATACCCCCATACCAAACCCAACACGGCAATAAATCCATAAAGAAAAAATGCACCTGCCGGATTCTCAGAAGTCGTTTGTCCAACAACAATTTCGGTACCTGGTATAGAAAAAAAATCTATAATCTTAAAGAAAGTAAAGGAGACAATGCAATTAAATATCCATACAGCCAATGAACCTATCGAAGTCCCCAATCCCCGTACTTTCTGCGGAAATATCTCGGAAATGACCAACCATCCCAAAGGTCCAATACTAATTGCAAAAAATGCAACATATCCAAACATAAAAATGACCATTAACCACCTTCCGATTTCGCCCAACTGATTAGCATAAATAAAACAAGCACTAAGGCACAAAACAGAAAAGGCAATTCCTGACAGACCAATAAAATACAACTTTCGTCGTCCGATTCTATCCACTAAATAAAGAGAAATCACTGTAAATACAACATTTACAATTCCAATACCTACAGAAGCCCAAATAGCAGAGAGTGTACTTTCAAATCCTGCCATCAGGAAAATCTTCGGACTATAATAAATAACTGTGTTAATACCTACAAACTGTTGAAAAAACATAATACAAACAGCAATCATTAGAGGAGTTCTCAACCAAGGCTGCATCAAATATCGCCATCCTACCGCACTATTCCTATCTTTCTCTATTTCCACCTCCATTTGTCCAATTAAATCATTTACTGTATTTTCCGGTTCTATTTTCTGCAACACTTTCCTACATTCTTTCAACCGTCCTTTACTCAACAGCCACCGAGGTGTTTCAGGCACAAAACACATACCTACCAGTAATACCAAAGCCGGTACGACACCTGCCCAAAACATCCATCTCCAACAATCCAACTTGTTTTCATCAGCCCAAAAGGTATCTGACATCAATAGTCCGTTAAATTTTTCGTAGGAACACAAGGTTAGAA
>NZ_QTNH01000018.1:0-4551 GCF_003603515.1 Bacteroides sp. AM32-11AC
TCAGAGCCAAAAGCCGGATTCAAAAAGAAATACCCCTCGTTTGCACGGAAATCATGCATCCGAACAAATGATGCATTGGCAATAATTGTCCCCTCAACTTCAACATTACGTCCCTTGAAGCTCCCAGTCAGAAAATCAAGGAGTAAGTTTGGTCGAAACTTGTTTGCCGGATTCATCGGGTCATTGTAATTAAAATCTTTATATCCGCCTACCGTTTCTACAGCAGAGCCATCGGCTTTTATTCCGTATTGCGAAAACATATACTGCCCATAGAACACCGCACTTGCCAGCTTGGCGAAATTCGCCATCAGTACCTCGATAAAGGCATACTGTATCTTGTCCATCACTACCCATGTCGCCTTACTGCCGTTTGCCGCATAGTCTGTCTTGGGGTTGACACCCTTAAATGTGCCCTCCTTAGCCAACACGTAGTATTGACCTTCACACAGTACCATCGGTGTCGATAGAGCCGTACGGGTGTAGCCTGTGGATGCGGAATATTCTCCAGCCGGATAGACCAGCGGACCGATCGGTCCCTGCTGGAGATACTTCACTTCTCCCGTCTTGCTTGCCAACGCTTTCTTTGCCATATCATGCTGCCGTTGAGATTGTCCATGAAACATTGCCGCCTGCCTGCTGGCACATAGCTTCAGTGCAGGTACCGCTTGCCGCAGCCACATTCGCCGTAGCCGGATTGAGAATGACCCCTGCCGAATCCATAAAGACAAAATAGAACAGCATATTCTTTGCCTTCGTGGTCTGTCCCCGCTTGACAAGGATAGGCGTATAAGTCACCGAACCTCCGGAACCGGAAACAATCGTCTCATCCTCGGGATTGGGATTAGTTATGATGTCGTAGGGGTCTGACAAGTCCATCACCGTCTGCGTGTCAAGGCCTATCAGATTGCCGCCCTGCGACACCTCCACCTTAAAGATGCCCGTAGTGTCAACCAGGCTGTCCGTAACGGTCAGACTCTTGCCGGTCTGGTCGACGAGTGTCTGCCAGGCACCGTTAACCATCCTGGACCACTTGTAGGTTAGTCCGGAGGTGATCTCTGACGCTCCACGTCTCGCCATTGCCGTGAGAACGACACTGCCTCCCTTCTCACGGATGGCAAAGTATTTGTCATCTCCGGAAACGATGGTCACCACGTTCTGGTTGCCCACACCCTTGGTGATAGGGATGCTGTAAACGAACTGCACCTCATCCGACACGTTGCCCACGGTCACCGTAGCCACCGCCTTGACGCTGCAGCTCGCACCGGACGACGCCTTCACCAGGTTCTTCACGATCTGAAGCCCGTAATAGTTCGTAGTGCCCGCCTTGTAGGGGATGTACTTGAAATGCCCCGTCTCGCCGCCGAACGTGTTCGTGGAAACGTTGGATGTGAAGCTTATCAACACGTCATTGAAATACCACCTGATGGAAGAGGGCACCACAACCCCCTCAGCCACCCGTGAGGAGGTGAGAAGGAAGGAGAGCGTCGGCTTCATCGTGGTGAAGTCGGGGGCTATGTTTGTCGGAGCACCCGATTCACCATCATACTCTTGATAGAGGTCGCCTTTGTCGCACATAATCGCTGGCATGTAAACGCCAGACTTTTGCGAAAAGATTACCTGCCCGACCTTACTCGCTACGCTCATCGGTCACCTCCTCCCCGTCTTTATCCATGAAACCCTCCGGAGTGGCGACCTCCACCGGATCTTCCACGCCGTCTATCTCACCCTTGGCCTGCTGCGGGGAAAGGCACACGCCCCCGACTACTGCCGCCCGGTCGAATACCGTATCGCCGGGAAAGCCTGCCACATCGGCCTGCCATAACAGCACATTGCCGTCGGCAGTGCTGTTGCGGATTCCTGCCACTCCCAGCTTGTCCGCAACCTCTCTCGTCACTTTGATATAAAATGCCATACTGCTATCGATTAATGGTTAAACATCCCTTTTCCTTGCCACTATAAACTTACCGCTGTCATCCGTCACGTACTTGCCGTCAGATGTCACCACCGCCGCATACGGGCCCTTGTCAATCACCTTCAGCTGTAGCATCATGCCGTCGGTGCATGGGATGGAGGGCGAGTACCCGGCAGCGGCCAGCACGTATGAGGAGGCACCGGCCGCCTTCGTGTACCATTCGCACTCAAGGATGGCCTGGGGATTGGGGACAATCCCTGCCGTATCACGGATGACCGGTTTCGGGTATATCATCTTGGTTCCGTCTGCCACCTGCTGCGGAAATCCCTCCCAGTCAATCTCGATGCTGGGAATACGCCTGCGGATGGTGGTGGAGACATAGTCTATGTCACTGTCCGGCTTGGATGAAGGAGCACCGTCCTTCGAGTACGATGCTTTCACGACGTAGGTCTGTTCGTGGCCGATATAGTCCCGGTCTATGGTAAGCACGTTCTTTGTCAGTGATACGAACTCCCAGTCATTGTCGCCGTTACCGTCGGTAATCTGCTCCAGTGCGCCCGTATTCAGCTTCCGATAGAAGAAGAACTTGCACTTGTTGGTTGCTGTGACATCTACATCACCGACAAGCAGTCTGGCGGTGATGGCCTGCCTGGCAATGTCCCGACACGGGTTCCAATCAAGTGCCGACGGAGAGTCGACCATCAGCTTAGGCTGCGCCTCGCTGCCGTCAACGGCGCGGACAAGACGGCTGAAACGGTAGACATGCGTCTGTCCGGTACGCTTCGCATCGACATACTCGGCGTAGAACTCCAGTGTTACCGGACTGCCGGGAACGGCGTTCTTTTTCACTTGTATCTTACCCTTCTCGGCTCCGGTCTCGGTAATGACATAGCTTTTGTTGGCAGATGTAATCAATGTCCGTACACCGTTCAAGCGCTCGTACCACTTCATGTTGACCAATGACGCGTTGACCGCACCCACCTTGACCACCGCATCCGGGTCGGTGGCATTGCACCGGGGGAACAGCGTCAGGGGGGTAAGCGTGTAGTCCGGAGTGTACTCGGCCTTGTCAGCCTGGTACACCTGCACGTCCGGCACGCTGCCGACAACCTCTATCCCGCCGCTGGTCTGGAGAGGGCGGTAGTTGACCTCTATCTTCTTCTGTATAGTCTGCATAATCAAGTATATGAAATGATTGTGACATCCTTATGACCAGTCTTCTCTTCAACCGCCTTTTCAAGACAATCATCCATGCAATCACCATGAACTATTGTGATACGGATTACGGGGAACAACCCAAACACTTTATACCTGTATTCCACTACATGGCTTTTACCAAACTCCACTTTTGACACTCTGTTGACTTGCATAATTCATTTTTTAAAAGGTTATATAATTCATTGTCTCATAATTGTTCTGCCCGTCACGCAGCAATACCCGTGCGATGAACTTGCACCCGGTCATGTTCATATAGTCGGGGCCGAGGTCGTTGACCGTCAGCGGCAGTGACTTGCCGGTTTCCGCGTGTGCGACCGCCCAGGCGTTGTCCTCGGTGACGTTGCCCGTGTCGCGCGTCCACTCCACATCACTGTCAAGGATATGCGCCGTAACGTCACGGTTGTACAGCTCACCGGTAATGGTGAGGGTGGTCGCAAAACGCTCCGCATCGAAGTACCAGCCATTGGAGCTTTCTATATCGATGCTGAAATCCGGATTGCCCTCGACCATTGCCCAGCCCGCTGCTCCGTACTTCGGTTCGTCGGTAGTGCCGGAAACAAGACACATCCACTTGCATCCGTAGTGCCACACGGTATCGTACATCATCACACGTACGGTCTCGGTCTGTGCCTCGCGGTCGGCTTGGTAGGGTTCTGCTCCGATGGCGGTCTCCATGCTCCACTCTCCGCGGTCGTTGGCGATGCGGGGCAATACGCCTTGGAAGTCGATGCGGTGGATGTCCTGCGCTACCAATCCCCGGACGTAGATATAAGAGTGCAGGTAGTTGATGGGCAGGTTGTCGAACAGAGACAGATGCTTCAGCCTGCCGACGATCACCGAATAGTTGCTTTCCTCAAGGACGGGTTTTGTGACCCCGTTAAGCATGCAGATACAATGCTCACGGGATGACAGATACCAATAACCCTGCCGTTCAGTATCAACCGGGTTGCCACGGTGTGATAATATCATCAACGGCTCAGGAGGATAATTCTTGCCACCCGGCACCTCGCTATCAGGGTACATCACAGCGTTGATCGTATTGGCTGAGATGTCAACATGCAAGACACGTAGCCAGGAGGTATAATACTTGCCGCCACCTGATGCAAGGTCATTGACAACACCATATACAACATCGTTTTCTGCCAGTGCAGTAAAGTCGTTATCCCACCGTTTCTTCATCTTCAGGCTGTATGTGCCGTCTTCAAGCTGCGATACACTTTCGATGGTACCGGACTCGGAGAAGGAATAGTCGCTCTCCATGGCGGAGAGACGGTTGAAGATAAGCTCAAGGACGGTAAGGCTGTCGCGGACCTCGAGGCGGGACAGCTGCATACGGCCGTCAGGGAATATTCCGGCACCCTTGCCCGCGACCATAGAGTCGATAAACTCGCCGAACTTCAACAGAAAATTTGTGCCGTCAG